>JAHFVB010000605.1 GCA_023264755.1 Mycobacterium sp.
AGGAGTTCCTGGCGAACATCGGGACAACAAGTGTGGCAAAGGATCTCGATGCCATTCGCCAGGCGCTCGGCGACCAGAAGCTGACCTATCTGGGCTACTCGTACGGCACCCGGATCGGCGCCACCTACGCCGAGGCCTACCCGCAGAACGTGCGGGCGATGATCCTCGACGGCGCCGTCGACCCCAATGCCGACCAAGTCGACGCCGACGTCCGTCAGGCCGCGGCGTTCCAGCAGGCCTTCAACAACTACGCCGCCGACTGCGCCAAGGACCCGACGTGCCCGCTCGGCACCGACCCGGCCAAGGCCGTGGACGTCTACAAGAGCCTCGTCGAGCCGCTGGTACAGCAACCGGCAAAGACCCGCGACCCGCGCAACCTGAGCTACGGCGACGCGATAATCGGCACCATTCTGCCGCTGTACTCGCCAAATCTGTGGCGCCACCTCACCGACGGACTCACCGAGCTCCGCAGTGGCACCGGTGACACCATGCTCAAGCTGGCCGACTTCTACATGGGCCGGGATGCCAAGGGGCACTACGACAACTCCACCGACGTCCGGGTGGCGATCAACTGCGTGGACAAGCCAGGGATCACCGACCGAGGCAAGGTGGTCGACGAAGACCGCCGCGTGCGCGAGGCCGCGCCGTTCATGAACTACGGCCAGTTCACCGGACACGCCCCACTTGGCACCTGCGCGTTCTGGCCGGTGCCCGCGACGTCGCGGCAGCACGAGATCTCCGTGACGGGGCTGCCCCCGATCCTGGTCGTGTCGACGACCAACGACCCGGCCACCCCGTATCAGGCCGGCGTGGACCTGGCCAGGCAGCTCGGTGGGTCCCTGCTGACGTTCGACGGCACCCAGCACACGGTGGTCTTCCAAGGCAACGCGTGTGTCGATGACATCGCGGCCAAGTACCTCGTCGACGTGACGGTCCCGCCGTCGGGCGCCAAGTGCTGAGCGCCCGATTGGTCACCGTCTAGTCACCGTCTGATTGCTGCCTTGTCTCCGATCGCGATACCAAGGCCCTTGCGTGCGAACATGTTCGCCATGCGACGGGCGAGGCTTCTGGCTGGCTCGCTGACGATGTCGCTGGTGCTCCTGCTGACGTGCTCGCTCGACTGCCCGCCGGCCGTGGCCGCTCCCGGCGGTCAGTCCGCCGTACCCTACGGGCAGGTCATCGGATGGGGCAGCTGTGCCGACTGGGTGGGTGACGTCAGCGCCGTCCCGACCGCCCAGTGCGGCCGGGTGTCCGTTCCCGTCGACTACGCGGACCCGCAGGGAGCTCAGCTTCAGCTGGCGGTGATACGGGTTCCTGCAACCGGCGATCGTATTGGGTCGCTGATGGTAAACCCGGGTGGCCCAGGCGCTTCCGCGGTTACCACCGTGGCGGGCATGGCCCAGGGCCTGGCCGGCACCGAGCTCGCCCGACGCTTCGACCTCGTCGGCTTCGACCCGCGCGGCGTCGGGAATTCCACGCCGCAGGTGCGCTGCCGATCCGACGCGGAGTTCGACGCGTTCCGGCGCGATCCGATGGTGGACTACAGCGCGGCCGGCGTCGCGCACATCGAGCAGGTGTACCAGCAGATCGCCCAGGGCTGCATCGACCGCATGGGCGCGGCGTTCCTCGCCAACGTCGGGACGGCCTCGACCGCCAGGGACATGGACGTCGTGCGCGCAGCGCTGGGCGACGACCAGGTCAACTACCTCGGCTTCTCCTACGGCACCGAGCTCGGCGCGGAGTACGCCGCGCGCTACCCGGACCGCGTGCGGACCATGGTGCTCGACGGAGCCGTCGATCCCCGCTCCGACCCGATCGGCGAGAACCTGCGTCAGGTGGCGGGATTCCAAACGGCCTTCAACGACTACGCCGCCGACTGTGCGCGGTCCACCGACTGCCCGCTCGGTCAGGACCCGGCTCAGTTCGTCACCCGCTACCACCAGCTCATCGACCCCCTGGTCCAGCAACCCGCGGCCACCTCCGATCCGCGTGGGCTGAGCTACTCCGATGCCGTCACCGGAACCGCCAACGCGCTGTACACGAAGCGCTACTGGAAGTACCTGACCAGCGGCCTGCTCGGCCTCAAGCGCCAGACCGACGCCGGCGACCTGCTGCTGCTCGCCGACGACTACGAAGGCCGCAACGAAGCGGGGCAGTACTCCAACCAGCAGGACGCGTTCAGCGCGATCCGCTGTGTCGATCGGTCCTATCCGAGGGACGACGCGACCTGGGTGGACGCCGACGCCCGCTCTCGTACCCTGGCGCCGTTCATGTCCTACGGGCAGTTCACCGGATTCGCGCCGCGCGACATCTGCGCGATGTGGCCGATCACGCCGACGTCGGCGCCGGTCGACATCGTGTCGCCCGGCCCCGGGAAAGTGGTGGTGGTCTCGACCACGCACGACCCGGCCACTCCGTACCAGGCCGGTGTCGACCTGGCCCGTGAGTTGGGCGCCTCGTTGATCACCTTCGAGGGCACCCAGCACACCGTGGTGTTCAACGGCGACCGATGCGTGGACATGGCGGTGTTGAACTTCTTCGTCGACGGGACCGAACCGCCGCCGGACCTGCATTGCTAGCGGATGGAACTGCGCGTGTAACACAGAATTAACAGCGGATGCCTAGGCTTCCACCATGGATCGGCAGAAGGAATTCGTGCTGCGCACGCTGGAGGAACGCGACATCCGGTTCGTGCGGCTCTGGTTCACCGACGTGCTCGGCTACCTCAAGTCGGTAGCCATCGC
>JAHFVB010000226.1:0-5524 GCA_023264755.1 Mycobacterium sp.
GATGGCCGAATGGAAGTTCGGCGCATCCGAGCTGGAGCGCATCAACGTGCAGGGTTCGGGCATCTCGCTCGGGCACCCCGTGGGCGCCACGGGCGGACGCATGCTGGCCACCCTGGCCCGCGAACTCGACCGACGTGCGGGCCGGTACGGACTGGAAACGATGTGCATCGGCGGCGGACAGGGCCTGGCCGCCGTGTTCGAGCGAGTGGCGACCTCGTGACGAGACTTGCTCAGACCATCGGGCTGACCGAGGTGCAGACCGAAATAATTTCCGCGGTGCGCCAGTTCGTGGACAAGGAGATCATTCCCAACGCCCAGGAGCTCGAGCACTCGGATACCTATCCGCAGTCCATCGTGGACCAGATGCGGGAACTGGGGCTGTTCGGGCTGATGATTCCCGAGGAGTACGGCGGCCTCGGGGAGTCGCTTCTGACGTATGCGTTGTGCGTCGAAGAGCTCGCGCGCGGCTGGATGAGCGTGTCAGGGGTGATCAACACCCACTTCATCGTCGCCTACATGCTGCGCCAGCACGGCACCGACGAGCAGAAGGAGCGGTTCCTGCCGCGGATGGCCACCGGTGAGGTACGCGGGGCATTCTCGATGTCGGAACCCGAGCTGGGCTCCGACGTCGCGGCCATTCGTACCAAGGCCGTCCGCAATGCCGGCGGCGGCTACACCATCACCGGTCAGAAGATGTGGGTCACCAACGGCGGAAGTTCCACGCTCGTAGCAGCATTGGTGAAGACCGACGAGGGCGCGGACAAGCCACACCGCAACCTCACGGCATTCTTGGTCGAGAAGCCCGCGGGCTTCGGCGAGGTGATGCCGGGTCTGCTGATCCCGGGCAAGATCGACAAGCTCGGCTACAAGGGCGTCGACACGACCGAGCTGGTGTTCGATGGTTACCAAGCCGCCGACGAAGACGTCCTGGGCGGTGCTCCCGGACGCGGCTTCGTCCAGATGATGGACGGCATCGAGGTGGGCCGGGTCAACGTGTCGGCCCGCGCGTGTGGAGTGGGTATTCGCGCGTTCGAGCTCGCTGCGCGGTATGCCCAGCAGCGCAGCACCTTCGGCAAGCCCATCGCCGAACATCAGGCCATCGCCTTCCAACTCGCAGAGATGGCGACCAAGGTCGAGGCGGCCCACCTGATGATGGTCAATGCCGCCCGCCTCAAGGACTCGGGGGAGCGCAACGACGTCGCCGCAGGCATGGCGAAATACCTTGCCAGCGAATTCTGTTCGGAGGTCACCCAGCAGAGCTTCCGCATCCACGGCGGCTACGGCTACTCCAAGGAATACGAGATCGAACGGCTGATGCGGGACGCGCCGTTCCTGCTCATCGGCGAAGGTACCAGCGAGATCCAGAAGACCATCATCAGCAAGAGTCTGCTCAATGAGTACCGCATCCGACTCTGAATTCGCGGCCAGGCCGCAACTGTCGGATGACGTCGCACGTTACGTCCGCCGGCGGATCTTCACCGGCGGATACCGGCCGGGCGAGTACCTGCGGCTCGAACAACTCGCAGGAGAGCTCGGGATCAGCGTCACCCCGGTTCGGGAGGCCCTGCTCAACCTTCGCGCCGAAGGATTGTTGGCGCAGCACCCCCGGCGCGGATTCATGGTGCTCGAGGTGACGGCCCGCGATCTGGCCGACGTCGCCAAGGTGCAGGCGTTCATCGGCGGTGAACTCGCGGCGCGCGCAGCCGAGCACATCACCGACGCCCAACTGGCCGCCCTGCGGGCCGTCCAGGACGAGCTGGAGGGGGCCTATCAGCAGGCCGACCTGGAGCGCATGGTGCGGCTCAACCACGAATTCCATCGCACGATCAACATCGCCGGTGACTCACCCAAGCTGACGCAGTTCATGTCGGGCATCACTCGCTATGCGCCCGAGTCGGTGTTCCCGACGCTGCCCGGCTGGCCCGAGCAGTCGACAAGGGACCACCGGGCCGTCCTCGCCGCGCTCGAGGCGCGTGACCCGGAACTGGCCCGAACGGCGATGGCCGAACACTTCGTCGTCGGCGTCGCTCCGCTGACCGAGTACTTGACGGAGCGTGGGGTCATTGCACCCGACCGGGTGAGCTAGGCGTTGAGGTGCTCGTCGAAGAACGTCAAGATGCGGGCCCAGGCGTGCTCGGCTTCGGGGCGTGAATACGACAACCCCGTAATGCGTTCCACGAACTGCAACACCGGTGGGTGGCCCCAGTCGTTCATGAATCCGTGGCCGACCTTGGGGTACTCCTTGACGTCGCAGGGGACGTTGGCGCGGGCGAGCTCGGCCTGCAACCGGGCGGCTGCCCCGGGCAGCATCACGTCGCGACTGCCGTAACTGGCCACCACCGGGCAGGCGCCGGTCAGGTCGGGAAGCTTGGTCAGCACGCCGTAGTTGGGTGCGGTTGCGTCGAATATGCCGCGCGGAGCCAGCTGCAGGCAGAACCCCCCACCCAGACAGAAGCCGATCGAGCCGACCACGCCGGTGCAGCGCGGATCGGCGGCCAGGTGGTCGCGGGCCGCGACGATGGCGTCGACGGCCGAACCCGTGCCCGCCAACGAATCGCGGAACGTCGTGACGACACACCTCACGCGTTTGCCCCGGCGGTACAGTGCGGGCGCAAGTGCAAGGTAGCCGTCGGCGGCGAAGCGGTCGGCGATTCGCTTGATGTCCTCGGTCAAGCCCAGCGCGTCGTGCACCACCACGACGCCTGGCCATGGTCCACCACCCGATGGAACCGCGAGGTATGCGGGCAGGGGTCCGTCGGCAGAGGGATAGTCGATGTCCGCCATGGCTATTACGGTAGCGAAACTCACATTTGCCGGCTGCGCGAGCTCACGGCCTTCGTCGGCTCGACTGCGACTTGGATCGATTCGTGTCGGCGCACCCGGCATCGCAGCCGTCGAGGCAGCTGGCGCGGACCGCCGCGAGGTATCGCATCGGCTATCGGAATCGATACAATATCTGCTACTTTTGTAAAGTCGTCTACGTCGAAACCCGAGGTCGTGAGATATGTCAACACCCGTCATCGTTGGGGCCGTCAGAACTGCCATCGGGCGGTCGTTCAAGGGCACTCTGGTCAACACGCCACCAGAGACGCTCATTACGACCGTCCTTCCCGAAGTGGTCCGCAGGTCCGGGTTGGATCCGAACGACATCGACGACATCATCTTCGCCGAATCACACTACGGCGGAGGCGATCTCGCGCGTTACGCGGCCGACGCCTCCGGTATGTCGCAGGTCCCCGGGCAGTCGGTCAACAGGCACTGTGCGGGCAGTCTGACCGCGATCGGCAATGCCTCGGCGCAGATCGGCTCCGGAATGGAACGGGTTCTGATCGCGGGTGGCGTGCAGTCGCTGTCGATGACGCCGTTGACCAACTGGCGCATTCCAGGACCCGAGCTCAAGTTCGAGGAGCGGTGGATGCCGCCCACGCACGTGGAGACGCCCGATGCTCCTGCCAAGGACATGTCGATCACCGTGGGCTGGAACACCGCGCAGGCGATGGGCATCAGCCGCGAGGACATGGACGCCTGGGCCGCGCGGTCCCACCAGCGCGCCATCGCCGCCATCGACGCGGGCAAGTTCATCGACGAGATCATCCCGCTGAAGGTGGAGCTGCCCGATGGCTCCGTCATCGACTTCAGCGTCGACGAGCACCCCCGCCGCGACACCACTGCCGAGAAGCTGGCCGGACTCAAGGTGCTGCATCCCGAGATCGAGGGCTTTTCCATCACCGCGGGCAACAGCAGCGGCACCAACGACGCCTGCGCGGCGGTCGGGCTGACCGACCGCGACTACGCGGTGGCCAACGGCCTCGACGTGATGGCCACCGTCAAGGCGTGGGGTGCGGCGGGCGTGCCGCCGCGTGACACCGGACTCGGTGCCGTGAAGGCCATCGCCAAGGTGCTCGATCGAGCCCGGTTGAAGCCGTCCGACGTGGCACTCTGGGAGATCAACGAGGCGTTCGCCGCCGTACCCATCGCGGCGTGCAAGGAATTCGGACTCGACGAGGATTTGGTCAACTTCTCCGGAAGCGGCTGCAGCCTCGGCCATCCCATCGCGGCATCCGGTGCCCGGATGGTGACGACCTTGATCTACGAGCTGCGGCGTCGAGGCGGCGGTATCGGCGTCGCCGCCATGTGTGCAGGCGGCGGTCAGGGCGGCGCCGTCATCGTGGAGGTCTGAGCAACCGGCGATTCGCTGTACACGCCCTTCAGTGGCGACGACGGCGACGACCTCGACTGGCCGGCGTATCGCACCTTGGTGCGGCATTGCGTCGGCACGCTCGGGCACGAAATGCTCTGGTGTACTAGCGGTCTGGCGGAATTCTGGGCGCTGACCCTCGAGGAGCGCAAGCGTCTGCTCGAGGTGGCGATCGGCGAGGCGCGGGCCTTCAATCCGGACGTGGTCGTACTGGCACCGGAGCTGCTCGTGGGGGAGTGCGATACCACCGTCCATCGCGCCGGCTGGTTGCGCGACGGCATCGTCTGCGCAGCCCAACTCGGAACTGCGGCTTACCTATTCGAGACGCCGCAGCGTCGGCTCTTCACCGAGTACTGGAACCTGGTGTGGGACGGAATGCTGATCGAAGCGATGGACTATGCGCGCACGACGGGCATGGACCAGTTCGAGCTCGACCGGGGGCCTGGTACACCTGCTATCCGGGTCGGCCGGACTACTTCACCCACTGGGGTGGGGCGTTCAAGTACGCGGCCTCGGTGCTCGGCCTGCCAATCGGTTCGCACCCGCATTCCCGACCGCCGCAGGCGATCCTCCCAGCCTCGGCCAAGACTCAGATCCGCCAGGCGTACGTCCGCCTCGGCCTGTGCGACGGCTGATCGGGCAACGTCCGCGACGCGCGACCGGTACGGCTGACGCTGTCAGCAACAGCGACTCTGCGGATTGCGCTCGGTGGCGTCGTGGCGCATGCGCCAGTAGTCGCGTTCGGACATCACCGGTTCGCCTGGATGGGTGCGCTCGCGGTGCTCGACATAGCGCTGATAATGGTTGTCGCCCATCAATGAACTCCAGTACCAACCGATCTGGCGGCCGGCCCGGGTAATGCGTCCCATTGCTTCTGCACCTCCTTCTCGGCGGCGGTGGGCACCAGGCCCGAGGGTGCGAAGATTCGCGACGGTATCGGCTCGTCGGCGCTCAGCGGTCGTCCGCCGCCGCGGATGGCCTTGAGCGCCACGATGACCCCGGCGACGAACACGATGCACACCAGCACGGCGAACACGATCGACAGCGTGCCCTGAATGAACGTATTGCGGATTACGGCATCGAGTTGATGCGCGTTCTTGGCGGCACCGAAGGCTGTCTTGCCGGCCTGCTTGGCTGCGCTGTACTGGAAGTGCTGGGTCCAGTAGCCGACCTTCGGGTCGCCCGAGAAGATCTTCTGCCACGACGCCGTCATCGTGACGATCAGGTCCCAGGCCAACGGCAGACCAGGGATCCACGCCCACTTCGCCAATCCGCGTTTGACGATCACGACCGTGACGACCGTCAGCGCAATGGCGGCCAGGAGTT
>JAHFVB010000226.1:5534-7898 GCA_023264755.1 Mycobacterium sp.
ATTGCGCAGCTTCGCCAGCGGCCCACCGAGATTCGCCAGCCCGTCCGACAACATGAAGCGCGCTACGCGAGTGCCTGCATCCACCGTGGTGAGGATGAACAGCGCCTCGAACATGATCGCGAAGTGGTACCAGAACGCCTTCAGCGAGGCGCCGCCGAACACCTGATGCAGCACCTCGGACATGCCGAACGCCAGCGTCGGAGCGCCGCCGGTGCGCGAGACGATCGATTCCTCACCCACGCTCTTGGCGGCTGCGGTGATGTCGGAGCCGGTGACCGGCGCACCCGACAAGCCGAGGCCGCTGACGTAGTCGGCTGCGGACTGGGCCGTGGTCCCGGTTTGGGCCGCGGGCGCATTGATCGCGAAGTACAGGTGTTGATTGAGGATCGCCGCCGTGATCAACGCCATGATCGCCACGAACGACTCCGTGAGCATGCCGCCGTAGCCGATGAGCCGCATCTGGCTTTCCTTCTCCAGCAGCTTGGGCGTGGTGCCCGAGGAGATCAGGGAGTGGAAGCCCGACAGCGCGCCGCAGGCGATCGTGATGAACAGGAAGGGGAACAGCGAGCCGGCGAACACCGGTCCCGCGCCGCTGGAGGCGAACGTCGAGACGGCGGGTGCCTCCATGATCGGGCGGGCGAGCAAGATGCCGAACGCGAGCAGGACGATCGTGCCGACCTTCATGAACGTGGACAGGTAGTCCCGTGGCGCCAGTAGCAGCCAGACCGGCAGTACCGAGGCCGCCAGTCCGTAGCCGATGATGCACCACGACAAGGTGACCTTGGAGAGCGTGAACCAGTCGGTACCCCAGGACGTTTCGGCGACCCAGCCGCCCGATGCCACCGCCAGTAGCAGCAGCGCGACGCCGATGAACGAGACCTCCGACACCCGGCCGGGGCGGAGGAATCGCAGGTAAAGCCCCATGAACAGCGCGATCGGGATGGTCATCGCGATCGAGAACACGCCCCACGGGCTCTCTGCGAGCGCGCCGACCACGACCAGGGCGAGCACCGCGAGCAGGATCACCATGATGACCAGCACTCCGACGATCGCCGCGATCCCGCCCACGACACCGAGCTCGTCGCGGGCCATCTGGCCCAGCGAGCGCCCGCGGCGACGGACCGAGATCGACAGCACCAGGTAGTCCTGCACGCACCCGGCGAACACCGCGCCGATGATGATCCAGATGGTGCCGGGCAGGTAACCCATCTGCATGGCCAGCACCGGGCCGACCAGCGGACCGGCTCCGGCGATCGCCGCGAAGTGATGCCCGAACAGCACCCGGCGGTCGGTGGGCAGGTAGTCGGTGCCGTTCTCGAGCACCTCGGCGGGGGTCGCTTGGTCGTCGCGCGGGCGAACGAGCTTCTGCTCGATCAGCCTGGCGTAGAACCGGAATCCGATGACGTACGTGCAGATGGCCGCGATCACGAACCACACTGCGTTGACCGTCTCCCCGCGGAAGAACGCGATGATCGCCCAGGAGACGGCGCCGATCAGGGCGATGATGCCGAAGACGATCCGGTGCTTCGCGGTGATGGGGGACCGGTCGATGACGGCCACCGGGGGCAGGTCCGCGTCAGTACGGACGTAGGTGATGTCGCCGACGGTCTCCTCGAGGCGGCCCGATTCGGTGGGGGCAGGGGTGGGGGACGAAGCCATGGTCCGATCCTGTCATTGTGGGCCGAGGCGGTGGCGCAAACGCGGCCTTTAGTTCAGCTTTCGTACAGGGCGCGCACGGTTTCGATGGTGTCGGCGTCGGCGGGGGTCTTGTCGTCGCGGTAGCGGACCACCCGCGCGAAGCGCAGGGCCAGCCCGCTCGGGTAGCGGCTGGAGCCCTGGACTCCGTCGAAGGCGATCTCGACGACTTGCTCCGGTCGGACCCGCACTACGTATTCGTCGGTGGAGCCGTCGGCGAGTTCCAGGAAACGGGTGGTCTGCCAGGCCAACACCTCGTCGGTCATGCCCTTGAACGTCTTGCCGAGCATGACGAATCCGCCCGATGCCGGGTCACGGGCGCCGAGGTGGATGTTGGACAGCTTGCCGGTTCGTCTTCCCGAACCCCACTCCACGGCCAGCACCACCAGATCGAGTGTGTGCACCGGCTTCACCTTGACCCAACCGGCTCCGCGTCGGCCCGCCTCATACGACGCCGACGGCGACTTCGCCATCACGCCCTCGTGACCCGCGGCCAGTGTCGCCTGCAGGAATGCCTTCGCGTCGGTGGCCGTGGAGGTGGTCAGCCGGTCGACGCGCTGGGCTGCCGGCACGATGGCGTCGAGCTGGGCGAACCGTTGCTCGGTGGGCAGGTCCAGCAGGTCACTTCCGTCGACGTGAAGCACGTCGAAGAAGAACACGGACAGCGGT
>JAHFVB010000606.1 GCA_023264755.1 Mycobacterium sp.
ATCCGCGACATCCTGATCATCACCACCGCCGACGATGCGCCCGGCTTCCACCGCCTGCTCGGCGACGGCTCTGCCTTTGGGATCTCGCTCAGCTACGCGGTACAGGAGCAGCCGAACGGACTGGCCCAAGCCTTCGTCGTCGGAGCCGACCACATCGGCGCCGACACCGTCGCCTTGGTGTTGGGCGACAACATCTTCTACGGGCCGGGGTTTGGCACCAGCCTGAACCGCTTTGAAAACGTCAGTGGCGGATCGATATTCGCATACCGGGTGAGCAACCCCTCGGCCTACGGGGTGGTGGAGTTCGACGCCGACGGCATGGCGGTGTCGTTGGAAGAGAAGCCGGTGACCCCGAAGTCGCACTACGCGGTGCCTGGGCTGTACTTCTACGACAACGACGTCATCGAGATAGCCAGGTCATTGCGGCCCTCGCCGCGTGGTGAGTACGAGATCACCGAGGTCAACCAGCGCTACCTAGAAGCGGGCACGTTGTCGGTGCAGGTGATGGCGCGCGGTACGGCGTGGCTCGACACCGGCACGTTCGATTCGCTGCTCGACGCCAGCGACTACGTGCGCACCATCGAACGGCGCCAGGGGCTGAAGATCGGCGTGCCCGAGGAAGTGGCCTGGCGGCTGGGGTTCATCGACGACGACCAACTGGCTACCCGGGCCCACACACTGCTCAAGTCGGGCTACGGCCGGTACCTACTGGAGTTGCTGGAACGCTGACCGCCTCCGCGGTAGCGGCCCGACGGCCGGCCGAAAGGCGGATGGCTTCTCGGAATTGGTATCACCGGCGATACCAAATCCGAAGACCCTATGCCGACCCGCTCCTGGTACTGGTGGTGCCAGTGGGACTGTGTTGGGGGGTGGCCAGCACCGCGGCGATGCCCGTCGTCAGCGGAACCGACAGCGCCAGCGCGATGCCTCCGACGGCGGACCTCGAGATCTCGATGGCCACGTTCTCGCTGGTGAGCACGTCGCCCAGGGCACGGTTCGCCACGCTGAAGAGCAGCAACAGCGGAAGCGCGCTGCCCGCATAGGCCAGCACCAGGGTGTAGACCGTGCTGGCGATGTGGTCGCGGCCCACCCGCATCGAACCGACGAAGATCGCCTTCCGGCTCGCCCCGTGCTCGGCGAGTTCGAACGCCGTCGACGCCTGCGTGACCGTCACGTCGTTGAGCACCCCGAGTGATCCGATGATGAATCCGGCCAGCAGTAGACCGGTGATCGAGACGTTGCCCAAGTAGGCGGCCACCTCGTTGTTCTGGTCCTCGGAGAGTCCCGTGAGATGCACCAGTTCGATTGCTGCCCAGGACAACCCGGCGGCCAGCAGCAGCGCGGACAACGTGCCGAGCAGCGCGGCACTGGTGCGCAGACTCACGCCATGGGCCAGATAGATGACGGCATACAAGATGGCGCCTGACGCGACCAGGGCGACCGGAACCGCGGGCGCGCCATCCCGCAGCGCGGGCAGCAGGAACAACATCAACACCGCGAACGCCACGACGATGCCGACGAGCGCCCGCAGCCCCCGCCACCGCGCCACCGCGACGATCACCACCGCGAACGTGGCGGCCAGCAGCGCCAGCGGCCAACTCCGTTCGAAGTCGAAGAACGAGTACGTCGTCGTCCCGTTCTGATCGACCTGCCTGCTGACTCGGATGTCGTTGCCCACGGCGAGGTTCGGCTGCCCAGGCCCGCCACTGAACTCCAACAGCGTGTTGGCGCCCTTGTTGGGTCCGGAATCGAGCTCCACCAGCGCCTGCACGCACTGACCGTTCCCCGGGGGCGCCGCCATGGGTGCTGACGTCAACACCCCGCCAGCGGACGGGCTACCGCACGGGGCAAGGGAACTGGACAGCACCCGCCCAGCCTCGGTCGTGACGGCCCCACCGGCGGCGTTCTGAAAGGGCAGCGGGATGTCGACGCGCTGATGACTCGGCCACAACAGCGCCATTCCGACGACGACCGCGACACCGATCGCGACCAGTAATCCGACCACGACCTTGGCGGCCATGGGACCCAACGGCGCGGGGCCAGAGGCCATGGAGTGCGAATGTGAATGCGCCATAGCGGACAACGGTACTCAGCTGGAACTGAGTACGGGCTGGCCGACTACTGCCGGTAGCTGGCCAGGAAGTTGCCCAGCCGGTCGATCGCGTTGCTGAGGTCGCGGGCCCACGGCAGGGTCACGATGCGCAGGTGATCCGGTGCGGGCCAATTGAACCCGGTACCCTGCACCACCAGGATCTTCTCCTGCAGCAACAGGTCGAGTACGAGCTGCTCGTCGTCGTGGATGTCGTGCACCTCGGGATCGAGGCGGGGGAACGCGTACAGCGCGCCGGCTGGCTTCACGCACGACACCCCGGGGATCTCGTTGAGCTTGTTCCATGCGACGTCGCGCTGCTCGAGCAGCCGCCCGCCGGGCAGCACCAGGTCCTCGATGCTCTGGTGTCCGCCGAGCGCCACTTGAATTGCATACTGCGCGGGCACGTTCGGGCACAGCCGCATGTTCGACAGCAGGTTGATGCCCTCGAGGAAGCTAGCCGCGTGTTCCTTGGGTCCGGTGATCGCCAGCCAGCCCGAGCGGTAACCCGCGACGCGATAGGCCTTGGACAACCCGTTGAACGTCAGACACAACTGGTCGGGCGCCACCGAGGCCATCGCGATGTGCTCGGCCTCGTCGTAGAGGATCTTGTCGTAGATCTCGTCGGCCAGGATCAGCAGTT
>JAHFVB010000607.1 GCA_023264755.1 Mycobacterium sp.
CCCAGGCCGTCCAGTGCGATTTGGAAGAGCCGCCGGTCGGGTTTGCGGAAGCCGTGCTCGCCGGAGATGGCGATCGGACCTAAGAACTGAGTCAACCCGACCTTGTGCAATTCACCACGCGCCCAAGCCTTCTGACCGTCGCTGACGATGGCCAGCGGGAAGCGTTCGCGCAGCGCGGCGAGCATCGACCGGGTCTGCGGGTACAGCTTGAGCTTGCGCCGCGAGATTCCGCGGTAGAGCTCGGCCAACGTCAGCGGCAGCTGGGCCAACCGTTCCGGGGGCAGCGCGTGGGTGTAGTCCGTCGCATGGTCGGCGACGATGGATCCCCAGATGGCGACCGCGTCGAATTCGGGGAACTGCTCGGAGCTTTCGCGCTGCTGCTGCTTGAGCCGCTCGAAGTACAGCTCCCGAATGGCGTGGCGGCGCAGGTCGATGCCCTGATAGGTCAGAAAGTGTCCGATCGCCCGGAAGATGTCCTCCCGGTCGTCTTCGGTGCGGATTTCGACGAGGGTTCCATTGACGTCGAAGGCTACGGCGGCCACGCCGGAAAGGCTCATGGTGCGACGCTAACCTGCCTGTAGCAGCCGCTTGGACTGGCGGACCAACTTGGCCCCGTACTCCTTGGACACGTAGTCGTTGCGGGCGATGCGCAGCAGGTTCAGCGCCATGAAGTAGGGCAGCCGGGCGGTGATCGACGCGAAGGTGGCGTCGCGATCCGGAAAGTGGCAGCTGTACTCCCACAGGAAGTGCCCGAGGAACGGCTCGGCTCGGCGCCGGTCGCCGGTCCCGGCCATGAACGCATGCTGCAGCTCACCGCACACCCGGCCCACGTCGAACATCCGGTCGCCACGCTTCATCCGCTCGAGATCGATGGCGGCGACGTCCAGGCCATGCCCGAATAGGAAGTTCGCCGGGGTGGCGTCGCCGTGCAGCCAGACCTGGCGGTCCTGCCACATCGCCGGTCGATCACGCCAAAGGTCTTGCAGCCACAGCAGTTCGTCGACGTCCCACGGCCCGATCCGATGTCGGGACCGGAGCCGGTCGACCAGCCCGGCGAAGTACCCGCAGTCGGCGTCGAAGTCCACGGTGCGGCCGTTGGCGGTCCGATTGTGTTGGGTGGCAAGGAAATAGGCGAGCGCCTTGAGCCGCCAGTACAGGTGCTCGTCGTTGCGCTGATGGATCGAGCGTGCGATGGCGTGACTGAACGGCTCCCCGGCGTAGAACTCCAGGGCCAGCACGCAATTGATGTCCCGATCCAACCCCAGCGGACGGATGACGTGATGGGGCGACCCGACGAGGTCGAAGCCGCGCAGTCGCTGCAGGCTCTCGAACTCCTGGGCCGCGATCCAGGCCGCCCGGTCGCGATCCCACCCGTACCGCGGACCGTAGAACTTGCAGATCACCTTGGCCCGGCTGTGCTTCTCCTCGTAGGCGTATACCTCGTTGCTGCCGTTGAGCCGGAACGCGCGGAAGGCAGGCGCGCCTTCGTGCACACCCAGTTGGTCGCGGACGATGCCGGTGAGGAATCCGTGCAGTCGATCGTCACCGCGAACATAGCCCACGTACTTCCCGAAGACGATGCCTCCCAATATTGGCCATCCGGTCACCAACCGTTCACACGGTAGACGTGCTGGGTTTCAACTTCGTGACGAGCGCGCGAACTCCGTAGTGCCCTCGAACTGCGCATTGAACCCAATCGCGGCTCATTTCGTGTACCCGATGAACAGGGAGGGCTACATGAACTCGTTGACGACCATCGGCGTCGCGGCAAGCATCGGGGCACTCGGCCTCACCGGTGCACCGCCACCAGCAGCTCCACCAGCACCGGCCACCACCGAGGTCCGGCTGGCGGCCGCCTCGGTGCCGCTTGGCGCGATTCCCGCCGCGTTCCTGCGCAATCAGGCGACGTTCTGCCAGCTGATCTGCCCGTCCATCGGCCAATTGGTCACCACCGTGCCGCTCGGCGCGGTCGAGGCGCCGGTCAGCTTCCTCACGGCATTGCAGTCGGGCTCGCTGCTGCAGGCCATCGGGGCGGCAGCCGAATCGGTGACCGCGCCGGCCGACGTCGCCACGACGGGCATCATCACCCCCGACGTATTCATCGTGGTGCCCAAGTCGGTGGGCAAGACCCTTCAGGTGACGGTCGTGCAGGCCATCAACGTCGGGGCAGCCCTGCTGCAGCCAGGAGAACTAATACCCGCCATCGAGACCGCGCGGGAGAAGATCCTCGAGGCCCTCCAACAACCGGCGACGTTCCCGCCCTCGGACCTGCCCACCGGCGCCCAAGGGCTGGTGGAGAACGTCGCCGTGGCCGCAGTGAGCATCCCCGTCGCCGTCGCCTTCCAGGCCGGCGAACTGCTCCTGGAGGGTGCGGTACACACCGCGAACGTCACCGCCACCACGTTGGCCGACACCGGCAACGTCGGCGCGGCGCTCTCGGCCGGCGGCGCGGCGGCCTCGGCCGTGATCGGCCAAGCCGGTGGCATCGTCACCGACGCCGTGCAGACCGCGCTGACCAACATCACTGGTTCGCTTCACCAACCGGGCCCGACCACGACCGCAGCGGCAACCAAGGCCACGACCAAGGTTGTGACCAAGGCCACCACCAAGGCTGTGACCCCAGCGGCGACCACGGCTGCGCTCGAGACCAAGACCACGACCACGGCCAAGACCAAGACCACGACCACGGCCGCGGACCCGGCCCCACAGCCGAAGACGCAGCGG
>JAHFVB010000227.1 GCA_023264755.1 Mycobacterium sp.
GGTTCCGAACGCGCCAAGGATCGGTGGCTACGCAACCTGCGACGTGCGGATGCGGTGGGCTGCCAACTGTTCAGCGAGCCGGCCGCCGGCTCTGATCTCGCTGCCGTGAAGGCCAGGGCCAGTCGGGGTTCCGATGGACGGTGGACGCTCGACGGGCAGAAGGTGTGGACGTCGGGGGCGCACTACTCGGACATCGGCATCGCGCTCACCCGGACGTCGGACGGCCCGCGGCACCGCAATCTGACGGCCTTCGTCGTAGACATGACCACGCCCGGGGTCGAGGTGCGCCCACTGCGTCAGATCACGGGCGCCTCCGACTTCAACGAGGTCTTCCTGACCGACGTCCAGGTCGACGACTCCTGCCGACTCGGCGAGGTGGGGGAGGGTTGGTCGGTTGCCATCGCCATGCTGATGCACGAGCGCGGCGCCATCGGCGGCTCCTCCAGCGGTGGCTCCGGCTTGTTCCGGATGGACGACCTCGCCCGTTGGATCGTCGAGCGGGGCCGCCAGAGCGACCCCGCGGTCGTCGATGCCTTCGCCCGCGTCTACTCGGGCATCACGGCCGCGAAGGCCATGCGCGCCCGGGCCGACGCCAACCTCAAGGCCAGTGGGATCCCCGGTCCCGAGATGTCACTCGGCAAGCTCGCCTTGACGGCCAACCTGCAGGCGCTGAGCGATCTCGTCAGCGTGGTGCTCGGCCCCCACCTGGTGGCCGACACCGGAGAATCCCGTTCCTACGCGTGGTCCGAACTGGTGCTCAGCGTGCCCGGCATGCGAATCGGCGGAGGCACCGACGAAATCCATCGCAACACGGTCGCGGAGCGGTTCTTGGGCCTGCCCAAGGACAAGCTCCCGCGTCCGTAGCGCCCAAGCAACGCAGTCCGTGCCGGCCGACCTGCTGGTACCAGAACCAAAGGGAGACAACTGAAGTGGGACATCTCGACGGACGAGTGATAATCGTTACCGGGGCTGGCCGTGGCATCGGCCGCGAACACGCGCTGCTATTCGCCTCGGCTGGCGCAAGCGTGGTCGTGAACGACCTCGGTGGCGGACAGGACGGTGAGGGCGCGGCTTCCGGGCCGGCCCAGGAGACGGTTGAACTGATCAAGGCCGCCGGTGGTCAGGCCATCGCCAACGGTGACGACGTCGCCGACGAAGCAGGTGCCACGCGAATCGTCGAAACCGCGCTGGACGGCTTCGGCCGACTCGATGGGCTGGTGAACAACGCGGGCATCCTTCGCGACCGCGTGCTGGTCAACATCTCCGACGCTGACTGGGATCTGGTGGTGCGGGTCAACCTACGCGGCACCTTCTTGATGACCCGCGAAGCCGCCAAGTACTGGCGGGAACAGAGCAAGGCGGGTGCCGAGGTCTCCGGTTCGGTGGTTAACACCAGCAGCGAGTCCGGGGTCTTCGGCAATCCCGGCCAGGCCAATTACGCCGCCGCCAAGGCCGCGATCGCATCGCTGACACAAGTTGCCAGCAAGGAACTGCAACGCTACGGCGTGCGCGTCAATGCCATTCTGCCGCAGGCACGGACGCGACTGACCGAAGGCGCGTTCGGTGACGCTCTGGCCGCCAAGGACGGCGAATTCGACCGGATGGATCCGGCGAACGTCTCCCCGTTCGTCGGCTACCTGCTGACCCCGGACTGCCCGCTCAGCGGCGAGGTGTTCCTGGTCGGCGGGTCGCGGGTGCAGCGCATCCAGCCCTGGACCAAGGATCCGTCGTGGAAGCTGATGTCCGAGGGGCGGTGGACCATCGACGCGCTGGAACAGGCGGTCGCCGCCGTCGGCGTGCCCGGCGGCGGAAACACCTGGACCGCCAACCCCGCCAAGGCCGCGAAGTGACCACCACCGAGCGGACCGATCCGCCGGTGGACAAGACCACCGAGGCCAAGATGCCCGAGGCCGTCATCGACGCCGCGATGATCGCGTCGATGGAGGCCAGGGCGGGTGTCGAACTCAGGATCGACCACTCGGTGAACAACGAAGAGGCGACCCGCATCGCGGTGGCCAAGTTCGCTGGCGGCATCGGCGACATCAACCCCTTGTGGAGCGACGCCGAGCACGGCAAGGCCTCCGACTACGCGGCGCCGGTGGCACCGCCATCCTTCGTGATCGGGTGCTTCTCTGGCATCCAGTTCGGTTGGCCGGGACTCGGGGCGTTTCACAACGCCACCCAGGCACACTTCCATCAGCCGGTGTACTGGGGCGACAAGGTCACGGCCACCTGTCGCTATGACGGATTCACCGGTCCGCGCCCGAGTAACTTCGCCGGCCAGATGGTGACCGACCACTTCCTCAACACCTACCGCAACCAGCACGACGAGGTCGTCGCCGAAATTTCTTGGCAAGTAGTCAATTTCGAGCGCGGCTCGGCCAAGGCGCGGTCGAGGGACTCGGCCACGGACGCCGGTAAGCCCAAGCTCGAGCTGCCGCACCCGTGGCAAGAGGACGAGCTCCGCGAAATCGAGGGCCAAGTGCTCAGGGAGCGGCCGCGTGGCACCGAATCCCGGTTCTGGGAGGACGTCGAGGTGGGTGAATCTCTTCAGACGTTGACCAAGGGGCCCATCGGGCTTACCGATGAGGTGGCCTTCATCGCCGGAGGCGGAACGCCAATCCCGCGCCTCAAGGCCCACGCCGCGAGCTTGGTCGACTATCAGGCCCACCCCGCGTGGTCATTCCGCGATCCGGTCATGGGCTCCAGGGAACCGATCTACGCCGTGCACTACAACAAGGCGGCTGCGAATGCCATGGGCGTCGCGTTCCAGTACGACGTTGGATTCCAGCGGCAGTGCTGGCAGACCCAATTGTTGACCCACTGGTGCGGCGACGACGGATGGGTGCGTGACTGCAGTTCGCAGTACCGAGGATTCGTCTACTTGTCCGACGTCGTGACCCTCGGCGGCGAAGTGACCGGCAAGTCCGTTGATGATGACGGTGCGCATGTCGTCGAGGTGTCCACCTTCGCGCGCAATCAGCGCGGGGCCGACGTCATGCCGGGCTCGGCCGTCATCGAGCTGCCAACCCGGGGCCAACCGTCGCCGGCGGCACGGCGCGCCCGGACGACGTAGGAGTTCCTGTGGCGATTGACCGCGACGCGCGGGAGGCCCTGGTCGATGCGGTCCGTGGGGCCGCCTCGACTGGACCCCGCCCATTCATCGACGAGCACGCCGGGCCGCGCCGGGACGAGCGGTTGTGGAGTCTTCTGACCGGGCAGATGGGGCTCGCGGGCCTGCTCGTCACCGAACAGGACGGTGGCGCGGGGGCCGGCATCGCCGAAGTGGCCCTGGTGCTCGAACAGATCGCGACCTCACTGGCCGTGGTTCCGGCGCTGTCGTCGCTGGGGGTCGCCACCGCGTTGCTGCGGGTACTGGACACCCATGAGGCCGCGGCGCTGTCCAGCGAGCTCGCATCCGGCGCGCTGACTGCGGCCGTCAGCTGGCCCGCGCCCGAGTCCTACAGCGTCACACCAGTTCTGGTGGCGATCGGAGCTCCCGGCGTCGGCGCAACCGTCGCCGTCAGCGGTCACGCCGACTTCGTCCTCGACGGCATGGACTCCGACCTCCTACTCGCGCCGGCCCGCTGCGGCGACACAGCGGTCGTGGTGAGCATCGAGACTTCGAATCAATGGGTGCAGCGCACCGCGATGGAGGCCTTGGACCTCACCCGAGGCGTCGCCTCCGTCGAGCTGACCGAAGCGTCCAGCACCGTCGTCGGGGTGGGGGCCGATGTGCAGGCGGCGCTTGACATCGCGCTGGTGCTCATCTCGGCGGAGCAGATCGGCATCGCCCAGCACTGCCATGACTCCGCGGTGGCGTGGGCCAAGGAACGCATCCAGTTCGATCGGCCCATCGGTCAGTTTCAGGCGATCAAGCATCAGTTGGTGGACCTGTTGATGGCACTCGAGCTGGCGCGTTCGACGATGGACGGTGCCGTCGCGGCTGCCGAGCGCTACCTCGAGGAACGGACCACGGCCGCGGCCTTGGAGCTCAGCGTGGCGGCCAGCATGGCGAAGGCCAGCTGCGGCGACGCGGCCGTGCTCGTCGCCGATGAATCGCTGCACATCTTCGGCGGTATCGGGTTTACGTGGGAGCACGACGCGCACCTGTACTTCCGACGCGCGAAGACGCTGGAACTGTTCCTCGGCAACCCGGCTAGCCACCGAAGTCGTTGTGCGAAACTCCTGCTCGAAGAAGCGGCACGTGGCTGAGCTGCTCTGTGCGGTGGACCATGCGGGTATCGCGACGGTGACGTTGAACCGCGAGCACCGCAAGAATGGGATCACAAGGCAATGGTCGATCGGGCCATCGAGACGTTCCTCGCGCTGGCGGCCGACGACGCATGTCGGGTGGTGGTGCTCACCGGGGCCGGCGCGGCGTTCTGCTCGGGGATGGATCTCTCCGAGCGCATCGAACCGGACGAGGTCACCTTCCTGCGTCGGGTCGGCCAGCTGAGCCGGCTCATCAAGGAGCTGCACGTGCCGGTCATCGCCAAGGTCCGCGGTTCGGCCGTCGGCTTCGGCGCCAATCTGGCGCTCTGCGCAGACCTGGTAGTGGCCGACGAGACCGCGGTGTTCTGCGAGATCTATGCCGAGCGCGGACTTTCCATCGATGGCGGTGGTTCGTGGTCGGTACCTCGGTCGGTGGGGATCCGGCTGGCCGATGGAACCGAGCGCGCGCTGGGCCGAATCAAGCACCAGCTCGACGCGTCTTACGCACACTCGTTCGCCGACGCCGTCGAGGCGGAGGCGGTGGGCCAGGCCGTGGCGTTCCGCGACAAGGAATCCCGCGAGGGGGCGCGCTCGTTCCTGGAGAAGCGCCGGGCTGACTTCAGAAGCTGCTGAGTACCAACGACACCGGACCCGTACCCCCGGTGGCTCGGTCGCTTCGGCGCGAGCCCACCTAGCCGCGATTTCGGCGTGATGGGACGCGCTCAGCGCGCCCAAACACGCCGAAATCGGCTCGCGGGGGACGTCAGGTGGTCAGCCTCGGGGCTGCACGTCGAGGGTCACCGGTAGCGTTGCGATGCCGTGGAGCACGAAGCTCCGATGGAAGGGCTTGACGGCCTCGGCGTCGGCGAGGGTGATCTGCTCGCAGCGCTGCAACAAAACGTTCAGTGCGATCTTGGCCTCCAGCTTGGCCAGGTTCATCCCGAGGCACACGTGCTCACCACGACCGAAAGCCAAGTGACGCGAGCGTGATTCGTCGACATGGAGCACGTCCGGCTCGCTGAACGCGTGGGCGTCCCGGTTGGCCGAACCCGTCACCAGGTAGATCAGACTGTCGGCGGGGATCGTCACGCCGGACAGTTCCACGTCCCGTACCGCGACCCGCCAAACGCCTTGGACGGGAGTCTCCAGGCGTAGGACCTCGTCGACGAAGTTCGGAATCAGTTCCGGTTGCGCGCGAAGCCGCCGTTGCAGATCGGGATCTTCGGCAAGTTTCCACACCGACGAGGTCAGCAGGTTGGTCGTCGTCTCGTTGCCTGCCACCAGGAACTGAACGAGCATCTGGAGTATCTCGTCCAGAGTGAGGGGTTCCTCGTCGTCCAGTCGCGCTGCCAACAAGTCGCTGAGCAAGTCGTCGACGGGACGCTCGCGGCGCTTGTCGAGCTCTGCGGTGAAGTAGTCGTAGAACGCGTCGACCTGATCGAACATCTCGATCACCGCGTCGTTGTCGTGTGTCAATGCGCCTACGCCACGTGTGAAGGCATTCGACCAATTCTTGAAGGTGCCCATCAATTCCGGCGGTACCCCGAGCAGCGTCGCGATCACCGTCATCGGAATCGGCGTGGTGAAGGCGGGGACGATGTCCAGTGGCTCGTCGCCGGGTGGGAAGGCGTCGATCAACCGGTGCGATAGTTCGAGCACCGAAGCGTCGAGCGCGGCGACGCGCCGCGGTGTGAAGCCCGCGTTGACCAGTGACCGTTGACGCTTGTGCAGCGGCGGGTCCGAGAACAACAGCACCCGGGACTTGCTGAGTTCGATGCGCCGTGCGGCGGCTTGGTGGGTGCGCGCGGGAAGGTCTGAATTCTCCAGAACCTGCTGAGCCAGGCCAGAAACGGAACTGGGCCCGCTGGCCAGCCGGTTGGAATACCGTTCGACGTCCCGCAGCACGCTCAGCACGTCGTCGTGGCGGGTCACCAACCACCCGCCCAGTCGCTCGCTGTAGTGCACCGGGGCTGTCTCACGGGCCACTTCGTATGCGCCGTAGGGGCAGGCCACGACGTCGGGTCGCAACGCGAGCAAGTCGTCCATCGTCGCGACCGGGCAGGTGCCGGACTGCGCTGTCTGTGTCACCCAAACTCCTGAAATGCATGAGTAATGAATCGTCTATAACTAGAGTATTCCATGTCGGGGGTAAAGGTCCAGCGTCATCGTTTGGAGCGTGAAATGGTACTCAGTCCGTACGACGAACTGCCCGTTCATCAAACGTCGCGCCCGCTGTCGGTGGTGGCCGACACGAGCACGGGCTTCGACGACGGATACTACTTCGGCGCCTTCTCCGCGGTGGACCAGACGTTCTGCTTCCAGGGGCTGCGCATCTTGCCGAACACCGACCTCGTCGGTGGCTACGTCGGGCTGCACCGTGGGGGCCGGCAACGCACGGTGCGGTTCAGCCGGACGTGGCGCGACGTATGCGACACCGCGGTGGGCCCCTACCGGATCACGGTGGTCACTCCCTACCGGCACATTCGGTTGCAGTTGGCTCCCAACGAAAGTGGGCTGTCCTGCGAGTTGGACTGGTACGGGGCCGCGCCGGCCTACCTGGAGGCCCATCACCTGGCCACCAACCGGGGCCGGCCGACGACCGATCAGTCGCGGTACTCGCAGGCGGGCACCGTCCGAGGATGGATCGATCTAGATGGGGAACGCATTGACGTCGGTCCTCCGCACTGGTTCGGCAGTCGCGACCATTCGTGGGGGGTGTACTTCGAGCGGCCTCCACTCGCTCCCGATGCGGCACTGCTGCCGCCCCGGGCGCCCGAGGGGGTGAGCCGCGCACTGCGGTTCTGGACGCTGTTCGCCTCCGACGGGATGTCCGGCTTCTACGCGATTCACGAGGACGCGTTGGGGCGACAGGTCCCGATGAACGACACTTTCGGCACGCCGTTCGAGGGGCGCCTCAGCGTGGGCTGGGACGACGAGGTCTACGAACTCACGGCCGGGCGGTGCGATCTCAAGCTGGTGCCCGGCACGCGCCTGCTGCACCGTGCGCGCGTCGTGCTGCGCGATTCGGCTGGGGCGCAATGGGTGCAAGAGGTGCAGCCCGCGTGCTTGCCGTGGGTGACGTCGACCATCGGGTACCAGGCCTGCTCGTGGCGCGATGGTGGTTCGATGCGCACCTACCACGGTCCGGGGACCTCGGTGGAATTCGACGAGATCGACGTCAGCACGCAACCGTTCGATCACCGACAGCACGACGGCACGTTGCAGCGCGGCCTCATCGGCAAGGAATATCTCGTGAGTACGCGCACCGTCGCTCCCGACGGCCGGGAATGGGTGGGGGCAGGTCAGACCGAGTTGTTCCTCGACGGTCCATACGCGCCGCTGGGGCTCGGCTGAGCCCGCACCTCAGAGGTCCAGGACCAGTCGAGTTCCCTTGCACCGGCTGACACAGATCATCATGACGTCGCCTCGCTCCTGCTCCTGCTCGGTCAGATAGTCGTCGCGATGATCGGGCAGGCCTTCGAGCACCCGCGTCTCGCATTCGCCGCAGTAGCCTTCCTCGCACGAAAAGGGATGGTCGGGAAGAAGCTTCTTGACTTCCTGCTCGGCGACCACCGCGTCGATCATTGCGGCGGGCCC
>JAHFVB010000608.1 GCA_023264755.1 Mycobacterium sp.
GATGTTCGACGGCGTGGGACCCATCGGAAACGCCACCGCCACCGCATTGGCCAACCCGGGTTTCCAAGCTCCGCGCGCGGACTGACCCGGGCTCGCTACCGCAGATACTGCGCGGTGGACCCGGAAACCGGCAGCTCGGGCAACCCCAGCTTGCCGTGGTCCCAGCTGCGCAGTCGGCCGGGCACGACCCGGACGGCGATCCTGTTGTTCATCATCTGGTCGACGAAGGGCCTCATGTCGTCGGTGTACGGACCGGTGTAGCGCTCCCAGACGCTGATGCCCACGCGCAGCAGCAGGTCCGGGTCGTCGACGAGCTCGGCGGTGCCGTCGATGGAGACTCCGCGCAGCGTGTCGTAGGTGTCCCCGGCTTCGATCATGACCGTGATCGTCGGGTCGCGGCGAAGGTTGACCGCCTTCTGCGACTTGGCCTTGGTCTCGAACCAGAGTTCCCCGTCGAGCACCGCGTACCACATCGCGACCAGGTGCGGCCGGCCGTCGGGTAGCACCGTCGCCAGCGTCGCGGTGCGGCTGTGCTCGATGAATTCCGCGATCTCGTCGGCGGTCATGACGATCTTGGCGCGCTCGTTCTTTCCCACCGATCGATACTTACAGGTCGCGGCGACGGCGCCGGTCACCGGGGCACTGCTGGACGGCTCCCAAGACGCCGGCCCGCCGGCGCGCGCGCCCAGCACCCGCGGGAGTTCGCTCACGGTTACCTCGTTCGGTATACCCTCAGCGCTAATCCAGATACCTTCTCGCGAGATTTGTCAGGTGTATGAAGCAGCGCGCAATGGCTTTGCGGAAGTCACTCGTGGTCGCCGGCGTGGCTTTGCTCATCGCCGGTTGCGGTGGCGTGACCCAGGGCCACGCCGTGTCCCCGCTCTACGACCCCTTCCGGGCGGCCGGGCTACCCGCCGAGGACGGCCCTAGCGGGGTGCGCGACAACGCGCCTGCCCCCGTGGGCGACGTCAAGGACACCGACGACGGACCCATCGACAAGCTGGCGTTGCTCGCTGTCAACGACGTCGCCGACTACTGGAGCAAGAACTATCCCAAGTCGTTCCGCGGCAAGTTCGCCCCCATCGAGAGGCTGTTGTCGTGGGATTCCGACGACCCCTCCAGTCCCACCGTCTGCGGCACGGAGACCTACCAGGAGCCCAACGCCTTCTTCTGCCCGAGCAAGGACATCATGGCGTGGGACCGCGGCGTGCTCGTCCCCATCGGCAAGAAGTTCTTCGGCGACGTGTCGATCGGCGCCCTGCTCGGCCACGAATACGGCCACGCCGTCCAGGACATGGCCGGCCTGATCGATGACAAGACCCCCGTCATCGTCGCCGAACAGCAGGCCGACTGCTTCGCGGGGGGCTACACGCGGTGGGTGGCAGAAGGCCAGTCTCCCCGGTTCCGACTGAGCACCGGCGACGGGCTGAATCACGTTCTGGCTGCTGCGATTACGTTGCGCGACCCGGTGATCGAGCCGGGCACCACCGAGCTGCTCGAGCAGGGCCACGGGACCGCGCTCGACCGCGTGAGCGCGTTCCAGATGGGTTTCTCGGGTAGTCCGGCGGACTGTGCCGGCATCGACCTGGCCGAGATCGAACGCCGGCGCGGGGAACTGCCGATGCAATTGCCGCTCGACCAGGACAGCGGCGAGGTGCAGAGCGGCGAGGTGACGCTCGACGAATCCACCCTCACCGATTTGATGTCGGTGCTCGGGCAGGTCTTCTCGCTCAAGGAGGCCCCGACGCTGTCGCTCACCCCAGAAGAGTGCGCCGACGCGAAGCCGAGCCCTCCGGCGTCGTACTGTCCGTCCACCAACACCATCTCGGTGGACATGTCCGCGCTGCAGGAGTTGGGCCGGGCCGCAAGCGAGCGCAACAAGGTGCTGATTCAGGGGGACAACACCGCGATTTCGGTGCTGACGTCGCGATATGCCCTGGCCGTGCAACACGAACAGGGTGACAAGCTCGATTCGCCCACGGCTGCCCTGCGCACGGCGTGCCTGACCGGCTTCGCCCAGGCCGCGATGTCCAAGCCCATCGAGGTGCCCAGCGGGAAGGGGCTGACGCTGACCGCAGGCGACATGGACGAGGCGGTGGCCGGGCTGCTCACCAACGGATTGGCGGCCAGCAACGTCAACGGCGAAACGGTGCCCGCGGGCTTCACCCGCATCGTCGCCTTCCGCTCGGGCCTGGGTGGCGACCAGGACCTCTGTTACCAGCGGTTCAAGTAGGTCTCCGATCGACTTGGGTTACTCACGATTGTCTTCGATGCGACTGAATTCCTTGCTGGCCAATGCCAGTCGGTTCGACTCATGCTGACCGAGGGCGCGCAGTTCGCCGGCTACCGAATCATTCGGCAGCTCGGCCAGGGTGGAATGGGTGCGGTGTACCTGGCCGCCAACCCGACGCTGCCACGTCACGACGCGTTGAAGGTGTTGTCCCAGGAGCTCTCCCGCGATCCGGACTTCCGCACCCGATTCCTGCGCGAGGCAGACGTCGCCGCGGGATTGGATCACCCGAACATCGTGTCGGTCTACACCCGCGGGCAGACCGAGGACGGTCAGCTGTGGATCGCCATGCAGTTCGTCGACGGTACCGACGCCGACGCCGCGCAGCGCGCCGGGACGATGTCGCCGCAGCGCGCCGTGCACGTCATCGCGGAGGTCGCCAAGGCGCTCGACCACGCCCACGCCCATCAAGTGGTGCACCG
>JAHFVB010000228.1:0-6818 GCA_023264755.1 Mycobacterium sp.
GCCTACCGGCAGGCCCGGGCGCGGCGGTCCACGCTGATCGCACTGCTGTCGACCGTCGTCTTCGCCGCCGTTCTGCTGTTCGCCGTCACCTCGTCGCCGGGCTGGCCGCGCGTGCGCGATTCGTTCTTCAATCTGCGCATCGGCTGGGCCAGCCTGCCTGCGCTGCTGGACGGTTTGTGGCTCAACATCCGCGTGCTGGTCGTGTGTCAGCTCCTGATCCTGATCTTCGGGCTCGGGTTGGCCGCATTACGGACCCTGCGCGGCCCGGTGTGGTTTCCGTTGCGGGCGTTGGCAACCGGCTACGTCGACCTGTTCCGGGGGCTGCCGCTGCTGATCTGTCTCTACCTGGTCGGGTTCGGCCTGCCGGGGCTGCGACTTTCCGGGCTCCCGACGAACCCGGTGTTGCTCGGCGGGCTGGCCCTGGTGTTGATCTACTCCGCCTACGTCGCCGAGGTCTTCCGGGCCGGCATCGAATCGGTGCACCCCTCGCAGCTGGCCGCCGCCAAATCCCTTGGGCTCAACTATCGGCGCACCATGCGGCTGGTGGTGTTACCCCAGGCGACGCGTCGAGTCACCCCTGCATTGCTCAACGACTTCGTCGCGTTGCAGAAGGACTGCGGGTTGATCTCGGTGCTCGGCGCCGTCGATGCCGTACGGGCGGCGCAGATTCAGGCCGCGACCACCTACAACTTCACGCCGTACGTGGTGGCCGGCCTGCTGTTCGTCGCGTTGGCGGTGCCGTCGGCCCGGCTTGCCGACTGGGCCGCCAGGCGGGTCGCGACGCGACAGGGTGCGTTGTGACCCCGGAGGGCAGGAGCGAAGCGACCCGGGGAAAGGAACCGGAGGGCAGGAGCGAAGCGACCCGGGAAGAGCCTCCTGCCTTGGTCCCGGTGCTGTCGGTGCGGGGGCTGGTCAAGGCCTATCACGACCGCCCCGTGCTGAACGGCATCGACCTCGAGGTCGCTGAACACCAGGTGGTCGTGCTGATCGGGGCCTCCGGATCGGGGAAGTCGACTCTGCTGAAGTGTGTGGACCTGCTCGAGGACATCGACGACGGGCAGATTCTGCTGGACGGTCGCGACATCAGCGACCCGCGCATCGACGCCGATGCCGCGCGTCAGGCGATGGGCATGGTGTTCCAGTCGTACAACCTGTTTCCCCATCTGACCGCGCTGGCCAACGTGGCACTGGCGCCGCGGGTGGTGCACGGTGCGACGCGTCGCGAGGCTCAGGACCGCGGCCGCGAATTGCTCGACCGCGTCGGGCTTTCCGCACACGCCGGGGCCTACCCGGACAAGCTGTCCGGTGGTCAGCAACAACGGGTGGCCATCGCCCGGGCGTTGGCCTACGACCCGCGGCTGCTGCTGCTCGACGAGATCACCAGCGCGCTGGACCCGGAACTGGTCGGCGAGGTGTTGGCCCTCGTCGGCGAACTGGCGACCTCCGGGCGAACCATCGTGATGGCGACCCACGAAATGTCGTTCGCCCGCGAGGTGGCCGACAAGGTCTGCTTCCTCGATGGTGGGCAAATCGTCGAGTCGGGTTCGGCCGAGCAGGTTTTGACGGCCCCGCAGCACGACCGGACCCGCCAGTTCCTGCGCCGATTCACCGGTCGACGCTGATCCCCGAGTCGGGCCGCCGACGCGCGCCAGGATCGACGTGGATTCGGCCAAGAACGCGTTTGGTCTTCGTATCGGGGTGGTACTCGAGTCCCATGCTAGGGAAGACTGAATTCATGAAGCGATTCCTCGTTACGGGTGCCGCCGCGGCGGCCATTGCCACCGGCGCACTGGGTGCCGCGACCGTACCCGCGTTGGCCGATCCGGCGCCGCCACCCTGCGTCGACGCCCCCAACTGCGCGAACGCCGGGCCCGGCGGCGCACAGATCACCGTTCCTGGGGCCGGCGCGCAGGCCAACCCGGGTGGTGCGGGAGCTTTCGTCCCCGGGGCCGGAGCCCAAGCCGACAACGGCGGCGCGGGAGCGTTCGTCCCCGGCGCCGGGGCCACGGCAGGACCGGGTGGCGCCCAGGCCAACGTTCCCGGCGGTAGCGCCAGCGCGGGACCGGGCCACGCCAACTTCTGCGTCCCGAACTTCTGCGCCAACGCCGGCTAGTTCGCTAGTCGGCCAACATCGACCGACCACACCCCGACGGTGACCCCGCCGGGGTGTCGTCGCGCAGGCAGGTGGACCGGAGCGAAAGCCGGCGGGGCGCCGCCGCGGATGCGTGTCCTTCTTCGAAAGTCTTGGGCTGAATAGAACCAACTCTCAGCCCATGCTCAGTCGACCCAGGCATCTTGGGACTACGGCTTTGCTGATCCCTCGAAGAAAGACATCGCAAACACATGACGAACCATCCGCGATACCCGCTGCCTCAACCAGGCCAGGAATCCGGCGCCAATCAGCCTGTCGGCCAACAGTACCCGGGCCGCCCCACGTCCGATGCACATCAGTCGCCCTACGACTGGCGCTATGCCGCCACGCAGCCCTTCCAACGGCAGCACGCGTCCCACCAACACGTTCCGCCCTACACCTATGCGGCCCCGGCCGCCCCGCCCGCCCCGAATGCGGAGCCGCGGAGGCGATCCCGCGCCGGCGTCGTGACGCTCAGCGCGGCCGCCGCCGCCATCGTCATCGCCTCCGCGAGCGCCGGCGCGATGGTGCTGACCCGTCAACCGGATCAGTCCGCTCCCAACGTGGGAGCCAGCGCGCCCCAAGTGCCAGTTGGCCAGCCCGCGGCGAGCCTGCCCACCGGCTCGGTCGAACAGGTAGCCGCCAAGGTCATGCCCAGCGTGGTGAAGTTGGCGATCGACCTGGGCGGTCAGGGCGAGGAGGGCTCCGGCATCGTGCTCAGCAGCGACGGGCTGATCCTGACCAACAACCACGTGGTGGCCGCCGTAACCAACGGTGCGGCCGCCCAGGCGGGCCCGCTCGGACAGGGTCCCGATGGCGAAGCAGGCCCCGACCAGCAGGAGGCGCCCAGCGGCCACAGCGGTCCCGCCGGCGGTCAAGCGCAGGCGACCGTGACGTTCTCCGACGGACGGACCGTGCCGTTCACCGTCGTCGGCACCGATCCGTCGAGCGACATCGCCGTCGTTCGGGCCCAAGGCGTTTCGGGCCTGACCCCCATCACCATCGGCACCTCGAAGAACGTCAAGGTCGGCGAATCGGTGGTAGCGATCGGCTCGCCGTTGGGCCTGCAGGGCACGGTGACCACGGGCATCGTCAGCGCGCTGGACCGGCCGGTCGCCACCGGCGGCGAGCAGGGTGACCAGGGCTCGGTGATGAGCGCGATCCAGACGGACGCGGCGATCAACCCTGGCAACTCCGGCGGCGCCCTGGTGAACATGAAGGGGGAACTGATCGGCGTGAACTCGGCGATCGCCTCGCTCGGTGGCAGCGGCGGCGGGAATTCGCCGGGAGCGCAAGCCGGGTCGATCGGTCTTGGCTTCGCGATCCCCGTCGATCAGGCCAAGCGCGTCTCCGACGAACTGATCTCCTCCGGTACCGCCACGCATGCCTCACTCGGTGTGCAACTGAGCAACAACCCGGCCGCCCACGGCGCAGCAATCGCCCAGGTGGTCGACGGGGGACCTGCGGCGGCCGCCGGCGTGCCGAGCGGAGTCGTGGTGACCAAGCTCGACAACCAGGTGATCGACGGCCCCGAAGCATTGGTCGCGTCGGTGCGGTCGAAGGCGCCCGGAGACACGGTGACGCTGACGTTCGAGGACGCCACGGGCAGCAGCCAGACCACCCAGGTCACGCTGGGCACCGCATCACAGTGAGCGGCGCGACAGGAAACGGCAGCGCCTCGCCAGGGATACGAACGGTGACGGTTGGCTAACTGGTCCGGCTCAGTCCGTCAGACAGCGCGCGCCCTGCGCCTCGATGTGTCAGCATTGACCAGTGGGGCGAGTGGGAATTCTGACTTGGATCGGCGCCGCGACCGCGGCGACGTTGATGCAGAGTGCCCCCATGCCGACCGCACACGCGGAGGGCTGCCCCGACACCGAGGTGGTGTTTGCCCGGGGCACCACCGAGGAACCCGGCGTCGGCCCAACGGGTGATGACTTCGTGAATGCGTTGCGCACGCGAGTCGCCCCGAAGTCGGTCGGGGTGTACGGGGTCGACTACCCCGCCACCACGGCCTTTTCCACCGCAATCGACGGCATCAACGACGCGCGCACCCACATCCTCACCACCGCGGCGAACTGTCCGAAGACCAAGATGGTGCTCGGCGGGTTCTCCCAGGGCGCCGCAGTCATCGGTTTCGTCACCGCCAGCGCCGTCCCCGACGGGGTGTCCGCCGCCGACGTACCCGCCCCGATGCCACCCGAGGTGGCCGATCACGTCGCGGCGGTGGCGCTGTTCGGAAAGCCGTCGACGCGTTTCATGCGTGCGATCAACGATCCGCCGGTCACCATCGGGCCGCAGTACGTGGTCAAGACCATCGACCTGTGCGTCGACAACGATCTGGTGTGCGACCTTCACGGGAGCAGCTTCTCGGCGCACAACCAGTACGACGAACTCGGTCTGGTCGATCAGGGGGCCAGCTACGTCGCGAGCCAGCTCCAGGCGAGTTGGGCCGCAGATGCGCTGGCGACCGACGCCCAAGCCGCCCCCTCGGCGTTGGCGGCCTCCTCCTCTGCCGCCGCCGGCGCGGCCCCCTCGCCACACCTTCCCCCTCAACCGTTGCCGGCGCCCGGTCCCCCGGCCACCGTCGCACCGCTCCCGCCGACGGGACCGCTCACCTAGCTCGCCCCGCGAGTCGGCTGGACCCTCCGCGTGCCGATCACTGCCCACCGTGATCTAACATGTTCAAACAGATTCTCCCGAGAACTGCCGCTTCTCTCGCTTACTTCGGTCAGAATCGATCATATTCTGTTTGACATTGTTCGATTGGTGGCGTTCGACTGGCGGCGTTCGACTGGCGGCGTTCGACTGGCGGCGTTCGATCGGCGCTCGCGAAGGAGGCTCGGGTGATGCTCCCCGCCGAACGACGTGGCGTGATCCTGAAGGCACTCAACTCCGGAGGCGCGGTACGCGTCGCGGACCTGGCCGCCGAACTCGAGGTCTCCGAGATGACCGTGCGCCGCGACCTGGACAACCTCGATGCCCAGGAACTGCTACTGAAGGTGCACGGCGGCGCGGTCGCGCGACACAACCGGGGCGACGAACCACACTCGTCGGTCAAGGCCGGCCAGCAGCGTGCCGAGAAGGCTGCGATCGCCGCTGCCGCCGCGGACACCGTCGAGGACGGCATGACCATCGCGATCGGAGCGGGCACCACCACCACCGAGTTGGCCCGCCGGCTCCACGCCCGCTCCTCGATCACCGTCGTCACCAACTCCATCAGCGTCTTTCAAGAACTCACCGGCCCCGCGGCAGCTGACGGGGACGCTCCCGTGGTCTACCTCAGCGGCGGCGTGCGTACCCCGTCCGACGCCCTGGTCGGGCCGGTGGCCGACACCGCGATCGCGTCGTTCCGGGTGGATGCCACCTACCTCGGGGTCCACGGCTTCGATGCAGATGCCGGGCTGACCTCGCCGAACATCGCCGAGGCACAGACGAACCGAACGTTGATCGGCATTGGCGGAAGACTCGTGGTGCTGGCCGATCACACGAAGTACCGCCAAGTCGGCACCTGCGTCTTCGCGCGGCTCCAGCAGGTTCAGCGCCTGATCGTCGACGACGGCCTCGCCGCCGCGGACCGCGCCGTGGTGGAGTCGCGCGTCGGCCACCTGGTCGTCGCTTCGGTGGACCGATGATGAACCACCTGATGGCCGAACCGATTCCATGGCAGCTCGGCGACGGGCGCGAGCTGCTCTTCTTCTCGTTGCCCGGCCACCGGCCGGCCCCGGTCACCGACCAGCGACCACTGCCCGACCGCGACCCTCGCCAATCGCAGTTGCGCTTCGACGTTCAGACGGGGCAGTGGGTGATCCTCGCGACCCTGCGCCAGGACCGCACCTACAAACCGGCCGCCGAGCTCTGCCCGCTGTGCCCCGGACCCACCGGACTGACCAGCGAGATACCCGCACCCGACTACGACGTGGCGGTCTTCGAGAATCGCTTCCCTGGTCTGTCTGGAGCCGACGGCGGACCGTTCACCCTCCCGGTCCCCTCCGGAGACGCATTCGTCCATGCGCCGGGACACGGGCGCTGCGAGGTCATTTCGTTCTCCAGTAGCCACAGCGCGGCGTTCGCGAGCCTCGCTCCGGCTCACGCCCGCCTGGTCGTCGATGCGTGGCGCCACCGCACGGCCGACCTGCTGGCCAGACCTGGGATCGAGCAGGTGTTCTGCTTCGAGAACCGCGGCGAGGAGATCGGGGTGACGCTCACCCACCCCCACGGCCAGATCTACGGCTACCCCTACCTCACGCCACGAACCACGCAGATGTTGAACGAGGCCCGCAAGTACTCGATGACGCATGGCGGCAACCTCTTTGCCGACATCCTGGCGCGCGAGGCGGCCGACGGCCGTCGCGTCATCGCCAGGACGGAACGCTTCACCGCGTTCGTCCCGTTCGCCGCGCGCTGGCCAGTGGAGGTCCACCTCTACCCAAATCGGTTCGTGCGCAACCTCATCGAACTCGAGGGCGACGAGCTCGACGAGTTCGCCTCCCTCTACCGCGAGGTGTTGCGGCGGTTCGATCGACTCTATCCGACGCCGCTGCCCTACATCTCGGCCCTGCACCAGTACACCGACACCGATGCGCAGCGGGACGGCTACTTCCACGTCGAACTGATGTCGGTGCGACGCAGCGCCACCAAACTGAAGTACCTGGCCGGTTCCGAGTCGGCGATGGACGCATTCCTC
>JAHFVB010000228.1:6828-7803 GCA_023264755.1 Mycobacterium sp.
TAACCCCGGAGGACGTCGCCCAGCGGCTACGGGAGGCGGCCGGATGACCCCGGTGTTCAGGTACGCCGCCCCCGGGCGGGTCAATCTCATCGGCGAGCACACCGACTACAACCACGGCTTCGCGCTGCCGATCGCCCTTCCACAACGCACCGTCGTGAACTACCTGCCCGACGACGGCGACGTCATCGTCGTACGCAGCGATCGCGGTGTCGGCGAGCCCGAGATCGCCTTGGACACCTCCCCCGGCGGCGTCACCGGCTGGGCCGCCTACGTGGCCGGCGTGGTGTGGGCGTTGCGCCGGGCCGGTTACCCGGTGGCCGGCGGACGAATCTCGATCACCAGCGGTGTCGAGCTCGGCTCGGGGCTGGCCTCGTCCGCGGCGCTCGAGTGCGCTGCCCTTGGCGCCTTCACGGCCGCCTCGGGGCTAACGGTCGACCCCGTCGAACTGGCCCGCATCGCCCAGCGCGCGGAGAACGAATACGTCGGCGCCCCAACGGGTTTGATGGATCAACTGGCTTCGCTATGTGGACAACCACGGCATGCCATGCTGATCGACTTCCAGGGCCCCACCGTACAGCCGGTGCCGTTCGATCCCGATGGCGCCGGCGTCGCATTGCTCCTGATCGACTCCCACGCACCACACCGACATGCCGACGGCGAGTACGCGGCCCGGCGCGCTTCCTGTGAACGCGCGGCCGCTCAGCTCGGGGTGGGCTCGCTGCGCAACGTTCAGGACCGTGGACTATCCGCGCTCGCGGCCGTGCGGGATCGCGTCGACGCCCGGCGCGCCCGGCACATCCTCACCGAGAATCAGCGGGTGCTCGACGCCGTTGCCGCGCTAGCGAACTCCGACTTCGAAACGGTCGGGCAGCTCTTCACCGCATCGCACGCCTCCATGCGCGACGACTTCGAGATCACTACCGAGCACCTCGACCTGATTGCCGATACGGCAGTGCGCGCCGGGGCACTGGGGGC
>JAHFVB010000229.1 GCA_023264755.1 Mycobacterium sp.
CCGGCAACCGCCTCTCTATCCTGGAGGCCAAGCGATCGATGCGTGAGGCGGCAGCGAATGGCACGGACGAACGCGGTGGGAGCAGCTCTCGTCGCGGCTCAGGGCAGAGCCGCATCCGCCGTTGCACCCGTCGATGTCCGCATACTCGAAGCCACGCTTGAACTCGTTTCAGCACATGGCGCCACCCGGACCTCCGTCGATGACATCGCCACGCGCTCGGGAGTCTCCCGGATGACGGTGTTCCGGCGATTCGGGACCAAGGAGAAACTTGTCGAAGCCGCACTCGAACGCGAACTCCATCGCCTAATCGAAGACCTAACCGATCGCGCAGGAGGACGGACTTCGGTACAGGATTGCGCCACTGAGGCATTCGACTGGATGTTGGAGGTCGGATGGACACATCCGTACATCACGCGGCTCGCGACACAGAACGTCGAAGCACTCGTCGCGTTCTGGCGCGACCACGAACCCAGTTGGCAAGAGATCAGCACCGAGGTGATCGCATCGCTGCTATCGAACCCGAGCCTGGATACTCCGTTGGACCGCGCCGCTGCACTTCATGCCGCTGAATTGATGGTGCGCCTGGCGATCTCGTACATCATTGCGCCACCGACGACCGAGGCCCACGACGACGCCAGCCGACATGACCTGGCAACGCGGACAATCGATGCGCTCGCGTGCCTCCAACGCTGACTAGAACCCGCACGCTTTGGCGAAGCGGCTCAGTCTGTCGTACGCCGCGCCGAAGAAGTGTTGGTTGAGTTTCGGGAACGGGACGGGCCGTCATCGACTGATTCGGATGCATCCGTGCCGTCGCTGAAGTCCGCCGCGGGCCCAGGTTCCGAAGGCACGCCGGCCAGACACGCGGCAACGATGTGTCGCACGATGCCGGCGTGCCGGCCGCGATCCGTCACCGGCGGCGCCAGGAACAGGTGCGCAAAGTGTAGTTCAGACAAGATCGAAACCGCGGCGCTCAAACCGTCCGAGTCGACCGGAGTCGAGCCCGCCGCCTCAAGCGCGAGGGAGGTCAACAGCGCACGGATGAGTTCGATACCGGACAACTCGCCCGATCGGCAGAGCTCGACGAGTCGATCGGGCTCCGTTCTGGCGAGGCGTTGTACGACTGCATGGCTGGTGAAGATCGACTGCAACGCCTCGAAAGCCTTCACTAGTGCATCACCCGCGCCCGTGGCATCCGCGCAAGCGTTGTGCACTTCGTTGACCGTCCGCCGCACCTCACGTTCGTACACCTCGACGATGAGGGCATCCTTCGAACCGAAGCATCGGAAGATGCTGCCGCGGCCGACCTTGGCCGCAGCAGCAATATCGTCCGAAGTCAGCCGTCGCTCAGCGTGTTCGGCCAGCAGAGCCAAGGCCGCGTCGAGGAGTCGGCGCTCAGTCTGCGAGTAGTCGCGCGGTGACGGCGTGCCTCGCAGAAGTTCGGCGAGTGGACTCGCGTAATCGGGCACCAACATCGTTGGAATGGTAATCGAGACGACCTTCGCTGTATCGAACTAAAAGTACTTGTTTAGTTCGATCAGTTCGCTTAGGGTCTGGCAATGCGAGGGAGGTCAGCCTGCACTCGCCAGATGGTCGCTCATCCCCAGTCGGGAGAAGCCACCACGCTGTCGCGTTCCGCACTGCCCACGCGGCGCCCACCCACACCCAGTGGACACACCTTGACGATGGAGACGCCATGAGCACACGCGAGATCATGCTGTTCAACATGTTCGGCCGGGAGACTGCACCGAGCGTCATCGGCGATTGGCTCGAAAGCGTGGAGGCCACCGGACTGGTGGACTACTACGGCGTGTACGACAACCTGGTGGCGTGGATGCCAGCACAACTCTGGCGAGAATTCACGCCGAATGCCGAGTTGGTGCCCGACATCGACTCCTACTACGACCCGGCCTTCCTACTTGGGCTGGCCGCGGCGCGCACGAATTCACTCGGCCTCGGGATGAATGCCACGAACGCGGTGCGCAACGGTCCTGCCGAGGTGTACCGGCTGGCACTGTCGTTGGCGAACGCACGCCCTGGCAAGTCGATGCTCGGGATCGGAGCCGGTGAGGCCTACAACATCCGTCCGTTCGGATACGACCGCTCCAAGGGGCTCCGTCGTCTCGAGGATCACTTGAAGCTCTACCAACGCTTGCAGACCTGCGATGGCCCGTTCGACTTCGACGGAAACGAAATCACTTATCGGCAGGCATATATCGGCACCATCCGACCGAACAAGCCATCGATCTGGACCATTGGCGCCGGTCCGAAACTGCTCGATCTCACGACGACGTATGCAGATGGCAACACCGGTGTCGCGCCGTACGCGTGGCCGACTGCCGAGCGCTTCGGGGACTTCGTGCAGGCCACCAAACGTGATCTGGAACGAAAGGGGCGTGACCCCGAAGCATTCGGATTCGGCTTGGAGTTCGGCGTCTTGCTCAACGACGACTGGAACCTCATCGAGCAAGCACTCGAACACCCGCTGATCAAGCTGTTCACCGCGGTGTACGGACGCTTCGGACAGGCCAGGTGGGAGGACGAAGGATTCACCCCGGTCATGCCTGCCGACTGGAAGTATCACCTGCACTGGCAGCCGAACCTGCCCTCCCGAGATGATCTGCTGCGGGTCATCGACGCGGTAACCCCTGGCATGGTCGAGGCAACGTTCGCGGCGTATTCCGGAAGCGTCGACCGCGTCGCGTCCACCATCGAGGAGTACTACCAAGCCGGCATGACGATGGCATGCATCGCTGATCTGCTGCCGGGTTTCCTGCCGCTGGACCCGGGTAGCAATCCAATGGCGCCGACGCTGGAATTGTGCGCTCGGTTGAAGACGACGCCGGCACCGTGAGGTCGCGAGGTTCCCGTCGGCGGGTCTACTGACCGGACACCGGCTCGATCCTCACGGGCACGGAATTCATTGCGGCATTGCCGGATAGCACGTCATAGAGGGCCGGGTCATTGATGTCGTTGACGCTGGCACCGGGCTTGGTAGCCGCCAGCTGCCAGCCCACGCCCGGCCGGTCATGACCGAAGCCGTGCGGGATGGACACCACCCCGGGACGCATCGTGTCGGTGAGCTGTAGGGGAACGTCGATCGATCCGATCTGCGAGCTCACGCGAACCACGTCACCGTCGGTGAGGCCACGCCCAGCGGCGTCGTCGGGGTGCAGCATCGCGGTGCAGCGATCGGAACCCTTCATGAGCCTCGGCGAGTTGTGCATCCACGAATTGCAGCCACGCAGTTGACGACGGCCGATCAGCGTCAGGTCGAAACCGTTGCCGGCCGCCACCGCATCCTCGTCGGCCCGCTTGGTCAGCTGTGCCACCTCCGCCATCAGAAGTGGGGCAGCCAGATTGATGCGGCGGCTCTTCGTCCCCAGTGCGCCCGGTAGACACGGTTCCAAGGCTCCCAGGTCAATACCGTGGGGTGCCGCTTTGATGCGGCCCAGGGTCAACCCGCGCTTGCGCCCGGCCCGCAGGATGCCGCGCGGGCTGGTCAGGATGATCAACTCGACGAGCCGTTGCGGCGACATTCGACCCATGGTGTGGGCGACCAATCGGCCTCGCAGCCCACGGGCCACCCGCCGGGCGAGCGTGTTGAGAATCTCCCAGTCTTCCAGTCCACCTGGGCTTTTCGGAACGGCAGCTGGGCTGTAGCGGACGTGATTGCGCACCGACATGGCAGCGAACACCAAGTCGAGGTCGTCGCGCTCCAGGGCGGACACCGGCGGCAGGATCACCTGCGCGTGGCGTGACGTCTCGTTGACGTACATGTCGATGGCAACCATGAAGTCCAACCGATCCAAGGCCGCATCGAGCTGTCTGCCACCCGGCGCGGAGAGCACCGGGTTGCCCGCGTGCACGATCAGCGCGTGCACCCGGCCCGAGTCGATCTGTTGGGGCAGCGTCGCCACCGGGAATTCGAGGTTGACGATCGGCTGACCGGAAACGGGGTCGCGCGTCTCGTGATTCAAGCCGATCACGCCCTTGCGGGTGCCAAGCCGGCCCGCCAGCACGAGATCGACGGGAGCCTGGGCGAACATGAAGCCGCCCGTAGCGTCGAGTCGCCCGGTGACCACGTTCAGGGCCAGGATGAGCCACTGGGTGATACTGCCGGTGCGCGTCTGACACACCCCGACGCGGCCGTATGCCACGGGCGCACCCGCCGCCGCGAAGTCGCGGGCGAGCCGTCGGATCGTCTCGGCATCGACGCCGGCGGGCAGACTGGCACGGGTGGGCGGCCACTGGCTGGCCACCGCCTCTAGTTCGTCGATACCGTCGGTGAAGGACGCCAGGCGGCCCGGCGATGTCAGACCTTCCGCGAAGAGCACGTGCAGCATTCCGAGGAGGAGGTACGGGTCTCCGCCCGGGCGCACCGCGATGTGTTCGGAGGCCAGGTCGGCGGTCTCCGTGCGGCGCGGATCGACGACGACGACCGACCCGCCCCGGTCGACGACCTCGCGCAGGCGGCGGCGCATTCCAGGTGCCGTCATCGCGGAACCGTTGGAGGCGGCAGGATTTGCGCCGAACATCAGCATGTAGTCGGTGCGATCCAGATCGGGAACGGGGAACACCGCCGCGTTGCCGAGTACCTCGCCGTTGACGACCTGCTGCGGGCTCTGGTCGAGCGAGGAAGCCGAGCAGTTGCTACTGCTGCTCAGCGCCGCGCGGAGCGCGAAGAACGCATAGAAGCTCCAGTTGTGCGCACCGGGATTGCCGAGATATGTTCCCACGGCCTCGTTTCCGTGACGTTGCTGCACCGCACGGATCCCGGCGGCGGCGAAATCGAAGGCCTCGTCCCAGGTGATGCGTTCCCATCGGTCGCCCACCCGGCGGACGGGGTGGCGGAGTCGATCGGGATCTTCGTAGAGATCGGCAAGCGCCGGCCCCTTCGGGCAGATGTAGCCATGGGAGAATTGATCGTCCTTGTCGCCGGCGATGCGTCCGACCTTGGTGCCGTCGACTTCGACTGTGATTCCGCAATGCGCCTCGCACAGATTGCACGTGCGGTGGACCGTGACTGACATGATCGAAAACTAGCACCTGTTACGAATTGTAGTGTTTGAATTGGTTAATGCTATCCAGGATGCGTAGCTGCGAATGGTCGGCCGGATCCGAGCCGAACGACGCACACTCGACTACGCGACCATCCCTCGCGGGTTACGGGCTACGCCGCACCCCGCATTCTAAGATGAGCACGAACTAGCTCGTCGTCGGCAAGGGCAAAGCGAATCCGGCATCCAACACGCCACCAGGGGTATCACTGAGCAACGACAAGATCGATGCCGTCGACCGCGCGATCATCGAAATGCTCCGGGTCGACGGTCGGCGGAGCAACCGCTCGATGGGAGAAGCCCTCGCCATCGGCGAATCCGCTGTCGCCAATCGCATCCGCCGCCTCGAAGAGGCGTCGGTCATGCGCGTCGTGGCCGTCACCGACATGCAGGCGTTTGGACATCGAGAGCTGGCCTTTGCGATGCTGCGGGTCACGGGCCGGTCGGTTCTCGACCTCACTGCTGAGCTCGCCAAGCTCCCCGAAACCATTGGTGTCACGGCCGTAATCGGACGTTTCGACCTCATCGTTCCAGTACTGGGACGAGACCGTCGGCACCTGGCTCAGCTCTTTGGAAGAGTGCTCCCGTTGATGAGTGGAATCGACGGCATCAACGGCAACATCGCCCTCGACGTGCTCAAGTTCGAGTCGAAGTGGGGCGTCCTCACCGTTGACCCCGGCAACGCCCCTGACGCGGCGCCAAGCGATACCGTCGACGAGCTCGACCTGGGCATCTTGGAAAGGCTTCAGGTCGACGCACGGAGGAGCTTCCGCAGTGTGGCCGCCGAGCTCGGCGTGTCCGAGCGCACGATCCGGGAGCGTGTCAAACGCCTTTCGGCCAGCCGCGTCATCAAGATCCAGGCGGTGTCCGACATTGAATCCTTCGGACTCAACGTCAATGCCTACATCGGTATCACCGTGTTCGGGGGCTTGGCCGACGAGGTCGGCGACGCCCTCGTGGAACGAGAAGACGTCGTCCAAGTCACCCGGACGCTGGGCGAGTTCGACTTCATCGCCGTCGTCTTGTCAGCAGATCGAAAGTCTCTGATAGACATGGTGTTCTCGGAGATCGCCACGCTCCGTGGCGTACGCCGCGCGGAATTGTTCGAGGCGTGGGCCAACAACAAGCACAACTATGCGTGGAGCTGGCTGGTGTGACCCTGGCATGTCACAGGCGGCGGACGATGCCCTGCTCGGTGAAGCCCGCCCCACGCTGGGCGGGACTGTCCTCGATCCAGATGTCCACGGAATCGTCGTAAGCGCTCATCGTCGGGGGTGGGCCACCGACGCCCATCGGCAGCCAGAATCCACCCCTGGCGCGACGCATCCGGAAACTGATCCCGCGCCCGTCCTGCCTTGTCGCGGAGGCCCCGTTGATCAAGCCGCTCGCGTCGCGCAGGAACTCGACATCGCTCATGGGTTCGGTGCGGTCCGCATGCAGCAGGTAGCCGACCGAGCGCACGGTGTCGTCATTGTGTCGGAATTTGGCGAGGGAAAGATTGAACTCCGGCAGGCAAGCAAGTACTGCGGCGTATTCCGGCATGACTGCTGATTCATTGCGTGGGCCCCACGTTCGGTCGCGATATCCGTGACCGTCTATCACCAATGTCAGGTCGCCGATGCGGACTTCGCCCCTGACGTGCGCTCCCTGCTCGAAGTGACACAGTCCTTGACCTGGGACGTGTTCGGGGATCGCGCCGGACTGGTAGTCCACCGCGGCAAACCGCGGAGCCATGACCAAATCGACATCGAGTTCGCTCGAGTTCACCGTTATCTGAGCGTCTTTCATGTCGAAGACGATGCTGTTGGACGTGAAGGTGCCCGCATCGAGGTCTTCGACGATCTCGGCCTGCCGACCGCCCGCGATCACACTGCAGCGGGCTCGGCGGCCTTCGGCATTCGGTGACGTGGATACGTGAACCGTCCCGAATACGGCACGATCAGCATCCCAGAAGGCCAGGAATGCGTTGTCACGCCATGGCGCGGCGCTCGCGAGCATCGCGTCGGGGGGTACCCGTTCGTGTGCCGGTTCTGCGAGGAGCCCCCACTGGGCGGAATCGGTTCCCGCTTTGGCATCCGTCATGTCGTGCTCCTGGGTCGGATTTCGTCGCTCGACACGGCGTGCGAATCGAGGTCGTCGGCGATGGTGAGCGGGCGGCAGGCGGCGATCACGTCGACGGTTCCCGTCGACCCGTCGACTCGGATGAGGTCACCGGTCTTGATGTCTCGCGTTCCCGAGCGGGTGTTCACGACGCACGGTATGCCGAGTTCACGTGCCACCACGGCGGTGTGGCTCAACGCGCCACCGATGTCCACGACCAAGGCACTGGAAATGAACATCACCGACGACCAGCTCGGATCCGTGTGTGGGGCAACGAGGATCTCGCCGGGTTCGACCTCCATGAAGTCGGGTTCCATCAGTACCCGCGCGCGACCTTCGATCACGCCAGGGCTCACGCCGACTCCTGCCAATGACCCGCTGTGTCGCTTCTCGGTGTCCCGTCGGCGAACCTCCGGGATTCCGGTCCATTCGCCGGGTACGACCAACGACTGGTGCTGGTGCCAGTAACGTCTGCGCTGAGCGATCCGCGCCTTGAGCTCCGAGGTCGGCAACGTCGCAAGTTCTTCCAGAGCTAGGAAGAACACGTCATCGGCCGTATCGAGTACGCCCTCGGCCACCAGGAGCTCCCCCAGTCGGCACGCGGCGGCGCGGGCAACGTCC
>JAHFVB010000230.1 GCA_023264755.1 Mycobacterium sp.
TGATTGCCCAGCGCCAGCACGCCGGGATGAAGCCCTGGCATCTCGGGGATGAGCACCACCCCGGGGCCTTCGCCCTTGCGGTAGACGTCGTACGTGTAACCGTCCGCGGTGAACGGCTCGGCGGTCCACCCGGTGAGGTCGGCCTCTGGGGCCGCTCCGCCGGCGGCCTTGGATTCCGGTGACGTCATCGGCGCTCCTAGCTGACGGGCAACGGCGGCTGCGTCTGCGTCGCCGCCGCAAGCGTACGGTACTCCCCAGTACCCGCGGCCCCGCTGATCGCGAGTTGCGCAGGCCCCGAAGCCGACGGGATCCGAGCGGTCCAGACCGGGTGGGCGAACTCACCGGCCGGGTCGCCGCCCTCGTAGACCACCCATCTGACTCCGTCGACGTCCTGCACGCCCGTCGGGATCAACCCGGGGTCGAGCGCCTGCACGAGCTTGTCCTCGGTGGCGTTGCTCTGGGTGAGGCTCAGGAACATGCCACTCGGCGCGAGGTAGCCCACCTTCGACATCACCGCACGGGCGGGCTGCCCGGTCGCGTCGATCCGGCCGGCCTCGATGCTGCCGCGCGAACCCGAGTTGGCGCGCCAGCCGTCGGGCAGTTTGGGCAGCCTGATGGGGAACTTCAGCGCCTCGGCGTCGGCCTTCAACGCAGCCGGCGCATCGTACTGCGGGGCAGGGCCCTGACCAGGACCGCGCGGCGCAAACGAGCACATGCCGAGCACCCCGGCCAACACGATGCAGGCCACCACGAGCGGCGCCATCGACCAGAACATGTCCCGGCCGTCCTGGAGCAATCTCGACTTCGCGGCCCGCGGTACGGGAACGGCTTGTTCGGTGCGCTCACGTCCGGAAGTGGGCTGCGGCGGGACGGTCACGCCTGCCAGTATCCCAGGTCTCAAACTCAGAACCGTTAATGGGAGAATCTGCAGCCATGACGTCTTCTGATGCTCTTCCCGCAAGCGGGTCATCGGCGAAATCGCGCAGGGAAGCCCCGGATCGCAACCTCGCCCTCGAATTGGTGCGGGTGACCGAGGCGGGCGCCATGGCGGCCGGCCGCTGGGTTGGGCGCGGCGACAAGGAAGGCGGTGACGGCGCGGCCGTCGACGCCATGCGCGAGCTGGTGAACTCGGTGTCGATGCGCGGCATCGTCGTCATCGGCGAGGGCGAGAAGGACAACGCCCCGATGCTCTACAACGGCGAAGAGGTCGGCAACGGCGACGGACCGGACTGTGACTTCGCCGTCGACCCCGTCGACGGCACCACCCTGATGAGCAAGGGCATGCCCAACGCCATCTCCGTGCTCGCGGTCGCCGAGCGTGGCGCCATGTTCGATCCGTCGGCCGTGTTCTACATGAACAAGATCGCCGTCGGACCCGACGCCGTCGACGTCATCGACATCACCGCCCCCATCGGCGAGAACATCCGCCGGGTCGCCAAGGTGCGCAACTCGACCGTCGCCGACATCACGGTGTGCGTGCTCGACCGGCCCCGCCACGCCCAGCTGATCGAAGACGTGCGGGAGGCCGGTGCGCGCATCCGGTTGATCTCCGACGGAGACGTGGCCGGCGCGATCTCGGCCTGCCGGCCCGACTCCGGCACCGACATGCTGGCCGGCATCGGCGGCACCCCCGAGGGCATCATCACCGCCGCCGCCATCCGCTGCATGGGCGGTGCGATCCAGGCCGTGCTGGCCCCCACCGACGCCGCCGAACGCCAGAAGGCCATCGATGCGGGCCACGACCTGGACCGCGTGCTGCACACCGAGGACCTGGTCTCCGGGGAGAACGTGTTCTTCTCCGCGACCGGCGTCACCGACGGTGATCTACTGAAGGGCGTGCGCTACTTCGGCGGCGGCTGCACCACGCAATCGATCGTGATGCGCAGCAAGTCGGGCACCGTACGCATGATCGAGGCCTACCACCGGCTCTCGAAGCTCAACGAGTACTCCGCAGTCGACTTCACCGGCGACATGACCGCCGCGTATCCCCTTCCGTAACAACGTTTCCCACTACCTCAACCGCACCGAAGAAACCACACCGAAGAACAGGGAGCAGATGGCCGCCGACAGTGTTGTCGAAAACGCAAACGAGGGCGATTACCGCATCGAGCACGACACGATGGGCGAGGTCCGCGTGCCCATCAACGCGCTATGGCGGGCGCAGACGCAACGCGCGGTCGAGAACTTCCCCATCTCCTTCCGCCCCCTGGAGCGCACGCAGATCCGCGCGCTGGGCCTGCTGAAGGGCGCCTGCGCGCAGGTGAACAAGGACCTCGGGCTGCTCGCCGCCGAGCAGGCCGACGCGATCATCGCCGCGGCCGGCGAGATCGCCGACGGCCTGCACGACGACCAGTTCCCCATCGACGTCTTCCAGACCGGCTCGGGCACCAGCTCGAACATGAACGCCAACGAGGTCATCGCCTCGATTGCGGCGGCCAACGGCGTGACGGTGCACCCGAACGACCACGTCAACATGTCGCAGAGCTCGAATGACACGTTCCCGACGGCCACCCACATCGCCGCGACGGAAGCCGCCGTGCGCCACCTGATTCCGGCGCTCGAGATACTGCACGAATCCCTGGCCGGCAAGGCCCGCCAGTGGCGCACCGTCGTCAAGTCGGGCCGCACGCACCTGATGGACGCGGTGCCGGTGACCCTCGGCCAGGAGTTCGGCGGCTACGCCCGCCAGATCGAGGCCGGCATCGAACGGGTCAAGGCGACGCTGCCCCGGCTCGGTGAACTGGCCATCGGCGGAACGGCCGTCGGCACCGGACTGAACGCACCCGACGGGTTCGGCGCCAAGGTGGTCGACGTGCTCGTCGACCAGACCGGGCTCGCCGAATTGCGCCCGGCCAAGGACTCGTTCGAGGCTCAGGCCGCCCGCGACGGACTCGTCGAGGCCTCCGGCGCGCTGAAGACCATCGCCGCGTCGCTGACCAAGATCGCCAACGACATCCGGTGGATGGGCTCCGGCCCGCTGACCGGGCTCGGCGAACTGCAGCTGCCCGACCTGCAGCCGGGCAGCTCGATCATGCCGGGCAAGGTCAACCCGGTCATCCCCGAGGCCGTCACGCAGGTCGCCGCCCAGGTCATCGGCAACGACGCCGCCGTGACGGTCGGCGGGTTGTCCGGCGCCTTCGAACTCAACGTGTACATCCCGATGATGGCCCGCAACCTGCTGGAGTCCTTCACACTGCTGTCCAACGTGTCGAAGTTGTTCGCGGAGCGGTGCATCGACGGGCTGATCGCCAACGAGGGACACCTGCGCGACCTGGCCGAGTCGTCACCGTCGATCGTGACGCCGCTGAACTCGGCCATCGGTTACGAGGAGGCCGCCAAGGTCGCCAAGGAAGCCCTCAAGGAGCGCAAGACGATTCGCCAGACGGTCATCGACCGCGGCCTGATCGGCGACAAGCTGTCCGAGGAGGAACTCGACAAGCGGCTCGACGTGTTGAAGATGGCGAAGGTCGTCGATGAGCGCTTGCGCGAAGAGGATTGAGCCGGACGGCGACTGATCGCCGTCAGGCCGACTGATCGCCGTCACGCCGACTGATGGCCGTCACGCCGAGTGGGAACGTGGCGACGCTCAGGACCGCTGAGCGTCGCCACGTTCCCGTTCGCCGACGGGCCCCCGCGGTTCGACGAGCCAACGTATCCCCGGCCACGCCGTCAGGCTGTGCAGCACCAGGCTCAGCGTGACCGTCACCACGACCACCTGAACGATCAACGACGCCTGCTCGATCCGTCCGCGCTCGACGACCAGCAGACCCAACACCAGCGTGCCGATGCCGCGCGGACCGAACCATCCGATGAAGAGTCGATTCCGGACGGGTAGGTCGCTGCGGACGAGCGCCACGCCGACTGCGATCATCCGGACTGCCAACAGCGCCAGCACGGCGAACACCACCACCCGCCAGCTCGCATCACGCCAGCCGACGACCACCGCGTAGCTGCCGAACATCGCGAACACCATCAGTTCCAGCAGTTGACCGGCGGCATCGGAGACCTGCGTGTCGGGCGGCACGCCGATGCGCTTGGCCATGAACGCGAAGGCCAGTCCCCCCGCGAAGGCGGCGACGAATCCGCTGCCGTGCAGCCCCTCCCCCACCTGGAAGCACACCAGCGCGACGGCCAGCGTGGCCAGTTGCGCCCAGGTTTCGCTCATCCATTCGTGCTTGCGCGAGCGCGCGATGACCAGCCCGCCGAGCGCGCCGATGGCCAACCCGACCACGACCGACACCACCTCGGTGCGCACCAGGAACAACGTCCAGCGACTCGCGTCGGGATCGGACCGCTCGGAGGCCAGCGCCAGCGCCGCGAGCATGGCGGCCAGGGCGAAGCCGTCGTAGAAGCCGCTCTCGGCGGACAGCGCATGGCGGATGCGTTCCGGGATGCGGGTGTCCTCGAGTAGCGCGTCGATCAACGCGACCTCGGTGGGCGCGACGATCGCCGCCAGGCACACCGCCTCCCAGAGCGGCATCACCGGCAGGACCAGCACCGCGGTCAGGGTGCCGAGCGTGAGCGCCAGCGGGAAGCCCACCACCAACAGTCGAAACGTGACCTCACGCCGCCGGAACACCAGGGGAAGGTCCAGTTGCGCAGCCTGATTGAACAAGATCACCGTCAACGCCAGCTGAGCCACGACGGTGAAGCTGGTGGCGTCGGTCCCCACGTCGAGCACGTCCAGGGCATAGGGCCCCAGGACCACCCCGAACAGCACGAAGACCAGTGCCGGCGCCAGATACCAGCGCTTCACCAGACCCGACACCACGGCGTAGCACAACACCAAGACGGTCAGGACGATCGCGGTGTTGGTGTGCATGACGCCCGTCAGGCGCCGTTGTTGACGCCGCCGGAGTTGGCGCCCGGAATGTCGGTGATGGGGAAGTTCGGCATCGGTGCCGGCGACGGCGTGTTGGGCAGGGTCGGAATCTCCGCCGGCGGAATGTCGCGCAACTCGTTGGCCGGCGGTCCGTTGTCCCGGCTGCCGTAGGTGCTGCCCGGAGCGCGCGGCCCGAGCATCTGCGAGACCGTCACCATGTGATACCCGTTGGCCTTGAGTACCGGAATGAACTGCTGGACGAGGTCGACGGTCGACGAGTAGGTGTCGTGGAACAGCACCACGGAGTTCGGCTTGAGCTGCGTCATCAGCATGTACCGGGTGGCGGCGGTGTTGGAGTCGTTGGCCCAATCGAACGGGATGACGTCCCAGTTGATGTCGGCCAACCCCTGCTTCTTGGCCTCGGCCAGCACCGCATCGTTGATCAGTCCGCCCGCGGTGCGGAACAGCTTGGGGCGCTGTCCGGTGGCGGCTTCGATGGCATCGCTGGCCTTCGACAACTGGCTCGGGATGTCCTCGGGCGGGATGGCCGTCATGTTGGGGTGTTCCCACGTGTGCTGACCGAGTTCCATGCCCGCTTCGACCACGCGCTTGGCGCCCTCGGGATTGGCCGCCACCTTGTTGCCGATCTGGAAGAACGTCGCCTTGGCGTCGTCGTCCTTGAGGATCTGCAGCAAGCGGTCGGTATACGGGCTCGGCCCGTCGTCGAACGTCAACGCGACGCACTTGTACTGCGAGCAGTCGACCTCGTCGGCCTTGGCGACGCGGCCAGTCAGGCTGCCGATCACCACGATCGCCACGCCCGCGACAACGCCGAGCACGGTCCGCCAGTAGGACCAGGCCAAGGTGTCAGGGCGCTTTCGCACCCTGGAAGCCTACCGACTCCCGATTTCGGCGTGTTCAGCCGCGCTGGCCGCGGCTGAACACGCCGAAATCACTCAGGGCAGCGCGCCGGGGCTGAATTCCTCCAGCATCTCGGTGACCAGGGCCGCGATCGGCGAACGCTCACTGCGTAGCAGCGTGATGTGCGCGAACAGCGGGTGGCCCTTGAGCTTCTCGATGACGGCGGCGACGCCGTCGTGGCGACCGACCCGCAGGTTGTCGCGCTGGGCGACGTCGTGGGTGAGCACCACCCGCGATCCGGCGCCCAGCCGGGACAGCACGGTCAGCAGCACGTTGCGCTCCAGCGACTGCGCCTCGTCGACGATGACGAACGAATCGTGCAACGAGCGGCCGCGGATGTGCGTCAGCGGAAGCACTTCGAGCATGCCGCGGGAGAGCACCTCTTCGAGTACCGCGGGGCTGGCGAGCCCCTCGAGGGTGTCGAAGACGGCCTGGGCCCACGGCCCCATCTTCTCGCTCTCACTGCCGGGAAGGTAGCCGAGCTCCTGGCCACCGACGGCGTAGAGCGGTCGGAACACGACGACCTTGCGCTGGGTCCTGCGCTCGAGCACCGCCTCCAGGCCCGCGCACAGGGCGAGCGCGGACTTGCCGGTGCCTGCCTTGCCGCCGAGGGAGACGATGCCCACCGACTCGTCGAGCAGCAGATCGAGGGCGACGCGTTGTTCGGCTGACCTTCCCCGGAGGCCGAACACTTCGCGGTCACCACGGACCAGTTGCACCTTCTTCTCGGCGTTGACCCGACCCAGCGCGTGGGAGTTGCCGCCCAGCAGGCGGATACCCGTGTGGCAGGGCATGTCGCGCGCGTCGACCAGATCGATCTCGCCGTCTTCGTAGAGCCGGTCGATCTCCTCGGCCGACAGCTCGAGCTCGCCCATCCCGGTCCAGCCGGAGGTCACCACGTCCTGCGCGTGGTATTCGTCGGCGATCAGGCCGACGGCACCGGCCTTGACCCGTAGTGGGATGTCCTTGCTGACCAGCGTGACCCGCTTGCCCTCGGCAGCGAGGTTGGCCGCACAGGTGAGGATGCGCGCGTCGTTGGTGTCGGTGCGAAAGCCGGCCGGCAACACGGTGGGATCACTGTGATTGAGCTCGACTTGTAACGTGCCGCCCTGGTTCCCAACGGGAATGGGTTCGTCGAGCCGGCCGTGTTCGATGCGCAGGTCGTCCAGCATCCGCAGGGCTTGTCTGGCGAACCAACCGAGTTCGTGATGGTGGCGTTTAGCCTCAAGCTCGCTGATGACCACCAACGGAACGATGACTTCGTGTTCGGCAAACCGGGTGCATGCCCAGGGATCGGACAGCAGCACGGAGGTGTCGAGCACATAAGTCCGAACGGACGATTCAGTCACGTGGCGCTCCTAGGCCCGTGCGGCACCGCACGAACTTCCTCGGCGGATACCGCGGTACCAGGACCGGGGCCGGCCCCTCTTCGTCGAAACGACGGGTACCGCCCGGATAGCAGAGCATGTCGGCCATCGAAAGCGACGCTACCCCCGCCGCGGCGTACGCGCCGGGCAGGCGCGCCGCGACCGGATTGTGACTACTGGGTGACGAACTGCACCAGGTCGGGATGGTCGGCCAAGCCCCACGCCGTGACGAGGTCGGAGATGACCTTCTTCAGCGCCGCATCGTCGAAGATGCCCGCTGCGGCGACCGCCGCGACCTTGTCCTGATACGCGTCGATGTCGGCGCCGACGGCCTCGAGCCGCGCGGCGCGGGCGGCGATCGCGGCGACCGTTTCGTCCCGGTGAGTGGACAGGCATTGCTCGACGAGGTTGGAGAAGAACTCCTCGTGACGCTCTTCGTCCTTGGCGATCCGACCGACCAACGCCTTGAGGATCGGCTCCTCGATCTGCGCTTCGAGGTTGCGGCAGAACACCGCGTGGGCCCGCTCGAACATGGCCATGAAGGCCAGGGTCTCGATTTGGCTGTAGGTGTCGGCGCGGTAGCCCTTCATCACGTGCTCGACGCGCACGTCCTCATTCGCGGACGGGTCGATTTCACGGGTGACCACCAGGTAGTTGCGGACCGCGACG
>JAHFVB010000231.1 GCA_023264755.1 Mycobacterium sp.
ACCAAGGCCACCACGTGGTCGTGGTCGATGTTTCCGGCCACCGCCACGACCATCCGCTCCGGGGTGTAGCGCCGGAGGTGGAACGAGTGGAGCTGCGCACGCGTCATCGCCGAGACGGACTCGATGCTGCCGATGACGGGCCGTCCGACGGGATGTTCACCGAACATCGCCGACAGGAACACGTCGCCGAGCGTGTCCTCCGGATCGTCGTCGCGCATCGCGATTTCCTCGAGCACGACGTCGCGTTCTACTTCGACGTCCTCGATCGCACATCGCCCACGAAGCACCACGTCGGCCACCAGGTCGACCGCCAACTCCAGGTCGGTGTCCAGCACGTGGGCGTAGTAGCAGGTGTGCTCCCGCGCGGTGAACGCGTTCAACTCACCACCCACGGCGTCTACCGACTGGGCGATCTCGACCGCGGAACGCGTCGGCGTCGACTTGAACAACAAGTGTTCGAGGAAGTGTGCGGCGCCGGCGACGCTAGGACCTTCGTCCCGCGACCCGACACCGACCCACACTCCCACCGACGCCGAGCGCACCGACGGAACGAACTCGGTGACGACGCGCAGCCCACCCGGCAGGGTGGTGCGCCGGACCGACTTAACTGCTTGCGGTCGCGGCATCGGCAGACAGCACGCCGGCTTCCCCGGAAGACTCGGCGGTCTCCGTCGGGGCGTCACCGTCACCAGCCTCGGCGGCGCCGTCTTCGGCGACCAGGACCAGCGAGATCTTGCCGCGGTTGTCGATGTCGGCGATCTCCACGCGGAGCTTGTCACCGACCTTCACCACGTCTTCGACCTTCGCGATGCGCTTGCCCTTGCCGAGCTTGCTGATGTGCACCAGCCCGTCACGGCCCGGCAACAGCGACACGAAGGCACCGAAGTCAGTGGTCTTCACCACCGTTCCGAGGAACCGCTCGCCGACCTTGGGCAGCTGCGGGTTGGCGATGGCGTTGATCAAGTCGATCGCGGCCTGGGCAGCCTCGCCATTGCTGGCGCCGACGAACACCGTTCCGTCGTCTTCGATCGAGATCGAAGCGCCGGTCTGCTCGGTGATCGAGTTGATCATCTTGCCCTTGGGCCCGATGACCTCACCGATCTTGTCGACCGGCACCTTGATCGTGGTGATGCGCGGGGCGTACGGGCTCATCTCGTCGGGCTCGTCGATGGCCTCCGCCATGATGTCCAAGATGATGATGCGAGCGGCCTTGGCCTGAGCCAGCGCATCGGCCAGCACGTGCGACGGGATGCCGTCGAGCTTGGTGTCGAGCTGCAGGGCGGTGACGAACTCCTTGGTGCCTGCGCACTTGAAGTCCATGTCGCCGAACGCGTCCTCGGCACCGAGGATGTCGGTCAGGGTGACGAAGCGGCGCTCGACCTTGCCGTCGATCTCGACGTCATCGGACACCAGCCCCATGGCGATACCGGCCACCGGCGCCTTCAACGGCACTCCGGCGCTCAGCAGCGACAGGGTCGAGGCACAGACCGAGCCCATCGACGTCGAGCCGTTGGAGCTCAACGCCTCCGACACCTGACGGATGGCGTAGGGGAATTCCTCGATGCTGGGCAGCACCGGCACCAAGGCCCGCTCGGCCAGCGCGCCGTGGCCGATTTCGCGGCGCTTCGGCGAACCGACGCGACCGGTCTCACCGGTCGAGAACGGCGGGAAGTTGTAGTGGTGCATGTAGCGCTTGGAGGTTTCCGGCCCCAGCGAGTCGATCTGCTGGGCCATCTTGACCATGTCCAGGGTGGTGACACCGAGGATCTGCGTCTCACCGCGCTCGAACAGTGCGCTGCCGTGGGCGCGCGGCACCCAGTTGGTCTCGGCCTTGAGCTCGCGGATGTCGCGGATGCCGCGGCCGTCGATGCGGAAGTTGTCGGTCAGAATCCGCTGCCGGACCAGCTTCTTGGTCAGCGAACGGAACGCCGCGCCGAGCTCCTTCTCCCGCCCGGCGTAGGTCTCGCCGAGCCGCGCCAGCACCTCGACCTTGACCTGGTCGGTGCGGTCGTTGCGCTCTTCCTTGCCCGCGATGGACAGCGCCTTGGACAGTTCGTCGGTGGCCACCGCCGCCACGGAGTAGTAGACGTCGTCGCCGTAGTCCGGGAACACCGGGTAGTCGGCGGTTTCCTTCGCGGCGGCGTCGGCGAGCTCCTGCTGCGCCTTGCACAGCACCGCGATGAACGGCTTGGCGGCCTCGAGGCCCTCTGCCACGACCGCCTCGGTGGGCTTGACGGCCCCACCCGCGATGAGCTCGATGACGTTGGCAGTGGCCTCGGCTTCGACCATCATGATCGCGACGTCGGCCTGGTCTCCCGTTCCGACGACGCGCCCGGCGACGACCATGTCGAAGACCGCGCGCTCCAGCTGATCGATCTTCGGGAAGGCCACCCACTGGCCGTCGATCAGCGCGACGCGCACGCCGCCGACGGGACCGGAGAACGGCAGGCCGGCCAGCTGAGTGGACGCCGAGGCCGCGTTGATGGCCAGCGCGTCGTAGATGTCCTGGGGGTTGAGGCTCAGCACCGTGACGACGACCTGGATCTCGTTGCGCAGCCCCGAGACGAACGACGGGCGCAGCGGACGGTCGATGAGCCGGCAGGTCAGGATCGCGTCCGTGGACGGACGGCCCTCGCGGCGGAAGAACGAGCCGGGGATGCGGCCCGCGGCGTACATGCGCTCCTCGACGTCGACCGTCAGCGGGAAGAAGTCGAAGTGTTCCTTGGGTTGCTTGCTGGCCGTGGTGGCCGAGAGCAGCATGGTCTCGTCGTCGAGGTAGGCGACGGCGGAGCCGGCGGCCTGTTGCGCGAGCCGACCGGTTTCGAAGCGGATGGTGCGGGTGCCGAAGCTCCCGTTGTCGATGACGGCGGTCGATTCGAACGCGCCGTCTTCATTTCGTGTTGCAGCCATGACGTACGTCAATCCTCTTTGTTCTCGTGTTCAGCTGTCTTTCGGCGTCACACGCAAACCCGGGAAACCCGACGGCCATCGATCGAAGCGGCCGGACGTCGCCGGACGTCGGGACGTCACGAGCGTCGTAGCTCCGACCGCCACTACCGAAGACCGCCCATTCGTAGACGGGTGTCGTGGTGACGCTCTGGAACGGCGCACGCGGATATGCGCGGACCGCACCTATGTTCGAGCACAACCGGCTCAAAACAGTTTCACTGTACATGCCAGGGCACATCGGCCCTGCTACTGCCCCATCCCGAGCCGCCTGCCAACTCAGGACACCGCATCGACGCACACCGTGAACTGGCGCTCGGGGTAGGGGTATCCGAGGCCGCTCGTGCACAGGTCGTGATTGGCCACGCGATCCAAGACCTGCGTGGCCTTCTGTCGATGGACAGCCGTGCCATCGGTGCAGTCCACCCGGAACGGATCCCGAGCGTGGTCCGTATCGACGCTCATGCAGCCGCCGATGACCCAGTCGACGTCCATGCACACCGTCGCGCCGGAGCCGTTGAAGGTGTGGGTGGTGTAGTAGGAATCCACGTCCGAGGGGCACTCCTCGGCCTTGTCGACCATCCGCACGACCTTGAAGTTCGATTCCGGACTGCCGCACACGGCCTCGACGGCTTCGGGTCGATCGGGTGGACCGCCGACCTTGAGGCAATCCCCCACCTGCAGTTCCGCGGCCGCCGCAGCGGAACATCCGGCGCAGGCCACCAGAACCAGTACCGCGGCCGCGGCCGTGAAGGCCGTGACCGCGGACGGTTTGCTCACCGGGGTTGGGTCAGCGGCGAAGACCGAGACGTCCGATCAGCGCGCGGTAGCGCTCCACGTCGACGCGCTCGATGTACTTCAGCAGCCGCTTGCGGCGTCCCACCAGAAGCAGCAGCCCGCGCCGCGAGTGGTGGTCATGCCGGTGCATCTTGAGGTGCTCGGTCAGATCGGAGATGCGCTTGGACAGCATCGCGACCTGCGCCTCGGGCGACCCCGTATCGGTGTCGTGAAGGCCGTACTGGCCGAGGATTTCCTTCTTCTGTTCGGTGGTAAGCGCCACGAAACAACTCCATCTATCGGTCCGCGTGGATGAGCTGGGCACGGCCGCCGCGAACTGCAGCACGGGCCTGGTCGAGAGCGAGCTTAACAGTGAACTACTGCGCAGCGAGAATCGTGCGGGCCTTGGCGGTGTCTCCACGCATCGCAACGACGAGTTCATCGACCCCGTCGAACTTCTCCTGACCACGGATTCGCGCGACGAAGTCGACGGCGACGTGCTGGCCGTAGAGGTCGGCATCGGTGTCCAGCACGAACGCCTCCACCGTGCGGGTCCGACCGGAGAACGTCGGATTGGTGCCGACGGACACCGCGGCCTGATAGCGCTCGCCGGGAATGACGGTGCCCACTACCGGCCCGTGGCCCAGCACCGTGAACCAGGCGGCGTACACCCCGTCGGCGGGAATCGCGGAGAACATCGGCGGCGCCACGTTGGCGGTGGGAAAGCCCAGCCCCCGGCCCCGTCCGTCACCGCGGACCACGACGCCCTCGACTCGGTGCGGGCGGCCGAGCGCCTCGGTGGCCGCCACCATGTCGCCGGCGTCGACGCATGCCCGAATGTAGGTCGACGAGAACGTCACCGTCTCGTCGCGCTGGGTGTCGGCTACCTCCGAGACCAGGGTCATGCTCTCGACGGCGAAGCCGAAGCGCTCCCCGGCCTTGCGCAGCATCGTGACGTTGCCTGCGGCCTTCTTGCCGAACGTGAAGTTCTCCCCGACGACCACCTCGACGACGTGCAGACGTTCGACGAGCAGTTCGTGGATGTAGCGGTCGGGAGTCAGCTTCATGAAGTCCGAGGTGAAGGGCATTACCAGGAAGACGTCGATGCCCATTTCCTCGACCAGCTCGGCGCGGCGCGTCAGGGTGGTCAGCTGTGCGGGATGGCTGCCGGGGAAGACGACTTCCATGGGATGGGGGTCGAACGTCATCAAGACCGTCGGCACCCCGCGCGATCGGCCGGCCTTGACGGCATGGTTGATGAGCTCCGCGTGTCCGCGGTGCACTCCGTCGAACACGCCGATCGTGACGACGCATCTGCCCCAGTCCGTGGGGATCTCATCCTGACCCCGCCAGCGCTGCACGACCGTTAGCCTACGACGCGACTTGCCGCTCGGCGCCACGAGCTGCCCGGCTGAGCCAATGATTGCCTAAACTTGGTCAGCGTGAGTCCTGACGGTAACCCGCGCGACCTGTCGACGGTGGCTCAGGACTACCTCAAGGTCATCTGGACCGCGCAGGAATGGTCTCGCGAGAAGGTCAGCACGAAGATGCTGGCCGAACGCATGGGCGTCTCGGCGAGCACCGCGTCGGAATCCATCCGCAAGCTCGCCGACCAGGGGCTCGTCGACCACGCGAAGTACGGCGCGGTGACGCTGACCGACGCCGGCCGCGCCGCGGCGCTGGCCATGGTGCGCCGACACCGGTTGATGGAGACCTTCCTGGTGCGCGAACTCGGCTACAGCTGGGACGAGGTGCACGACGAGGCCGAGGTGCTCGAGCACGCCGTTTCCGACACCATGCTGATGCGCATCGACGCCAAGCTGGGCTTTCCCACCCGCGATCCGCACGGCGACCCGATCCCGGCAGCCGACGGGCAAGTGCCCACGCCGGACGCCCGGCAGCTGTCGGTTTGCCGCGACGGGGACGCGGGCACCGTCGCCCGGATCTCCGATGCCGATCCGGAGATGCTGCGTTACTTCGACAGCGTCGGCATCAGCTTGGACTCCCGACTGAAGGTGCTGGCGCGGCGCGACTTCGCCGGGATGATCTCGGTGTCCATCGAATCCGTCGACGGTCCCACCGCCACCGTGGACTTGGGCAGCCCTGCCGCAGAAGCGATCTGGGTCGTGGCCTAAGCCCCGACGACGCCGACAATCCAGCGTTGGCGGCCGGCTCTGGAGACCCTCAAAGTCCGGGGGCGCCGCCAAAGCGCGGCGCTCCCGAACCGAGGTGGCACCTCCCCAAAGCCACGTCGACAACATACATTCCGACCGGAATCTAAGCAACGCATACGCTAGCCCGAGCCCGCCGCCAGGGCGGCCTCGAAATCCCCGCGCAACCGCGACCGCGCTCGATCCCAGCGCCGCTGCAAGCGCGCCTGGTCACCGTCGACGAAGCTGGATATCAACAACCCCCGAATCGCATCCATCGCGGTGTAGGCGGCATACCGCAGTTCCCTTTGGCCGGCTTGGCTCGGCAGGAGCTGAATGATCGCCGCGAACACGCCCGCGTTGACCACCGGCTCCACGCGCTCGATCTGCGCGGCCAACGCCCGGTCGGTCCGCGAAGCGATCCACATTTCGATGGTGGCGACGAAGAACGGTCCCTCGTGCAGCGACCACAGGAAGTCCAGCATGGCGGTGACGATGTCGGGATTGTCCTTGATCAGCACGACGTCGGCGATCGCCTTCTGCGCTCGGCGCTGCGCCAGGTGTTCGATCGCCGCGGCGACCAGATCCTCCTTCGCCTTGAAGTGGTGGATCTGCGCACCGCGGGTCACTCCAGCGCATTCCGCGATGCGTTTGGTGGTGGTGCCGGCATAGCCATAGGTCACCAGACAGTCGATGGTGGCATCGAGTAGGCGCTGGCGCATCGCGGCGCTGCGTTCGGCTTGGGTGCGCCGCACGCCGGGCGTCTCGGACTCCGTCGGGACGCCATCCGAACTTCCAGAGTCGGCCTCCGTCATCGATGCCGAGACTACCGGCTCGCCGGCCGGGAAGACCGGTATTCCAAGCGATTTACCGGGGCGCCGCTACAAGGTAGCCGGGCGCAAGACCACCAAGGAGCGGGTGCGTGGACCGTCGTCGGCGAGCAGCGCCATCACCCTACCGTCCGGGGCGACCGCGGCATAGGTGCCGTCGATGCCCGCGGCCGCCAAAACCCTTCCGTGACTGACTGATTCGGCCTCGGCGTCGGTGAGCTCACGACGGGAGAACCCCAGCAGACAGGCTTCGTCGAGCGAATGGCTCAACTGAGGGGCTTCGGCAAGCGCCTCCAGCGAACGCGCCTCGGCCAACCCATACCGTCCGACCCTGGTACGCCGCAATGCCGTCAAGTGGCCACCAACGCCGAGGGCGGCCCCGACGTCACGCGCGAGCGCCCGAATGTAGGTACCCGACGAGCAGTCGACCTCCACGTCGACGTCGACGAACGCTCCCCCGCGCCGGACGGCCATCACGTCGAACCGCGCGACGTGTACGCGCCGGGCCGCCAGTTCGACGGACTTGCCCTCGCGGGCCAACTTGTAGGCCCGTTGCCCATCGACCTTGATCGCACTGACCGCCGACGGAATCTGGTCGATGTCACCACGCAATGGGGCCACCGCCGCCTCGAGCTCGGCATCGGTCACGTGCCCGGCTGGAACTGTCTGCAGCACTTCACCTTCGGCGTCCTCGCTGGACGTGGTCTGGCCGAGCCGGATAGTGGCGGCGTACGACTTGTCGGTGGCGGTCAACATCCCGAGCAGTTTGGTGGCCCGCTCGATGCCGATGACCAGCACTCCGGTCGCCATCGGGTCCAGCGTCCCCGCATGACCCACCTTCCTGGTGCCGAAGATGCGCCGGCAACGGCCCACTACGTCGTGGCTCGTCATGCCGGCGGCCTTGTCGACCACCACGATGCCCGGAGGTGGGGGCGGCAGGCGCGGCTTCCCGACGGTCACAGCACGATCGCCGTCAGCGCCAGCCCACCACGCACGGTCCAGCGACCGGTCAGCACCCTCAGTGGTGCACCCGACTCGGCCGCCGGATCGATCAGGATCCGCGACT
>JAHFVB010000232.1 GCA_023264755.1 Mycobacterium sp.
CTCGCGGCGATTGGGCGTTGAGAAGTCAACCTGTACAACAGCTTTCGTAATATCTCCGAGCGGCAACTCACGCACCGAGAAGTCCCCGGGCCGCTTGCCCGCGAGAACCAGTTGGAGGACGCCGTCCGCGAGTTCGCCCAACCGCCCGGTCACCTTCGAACCGTCGGACAGCGCGAGTTCCACCTTGCGTCCGCGCGCGCGGCGGTAGTGCCGTTCGCTAGTCAGTGGGCGATCCACCCCTGGGGTGGTGACTTCCAGTATGTATGGATCCGAATCCTCGAGCTGGTCCAGCAGTTCGGAGGATCGGCGGGACAGTGCGGCAATGGCCTCCACGTCGGGCGGAACGTCGCCGTCGGCGATCACCACGATGCGGGCCGGACGTTTCGCCGCGTCGACGACGACGTCCTCGAGCTCGAAACCCGCGAGCGTGAACTCGCCCTCGAGTAGCTCTACGAGCTGCTGCCGCGACGGAACTCGCGCAGACCGCAGCGGGGCGTCCGATGCCACGGTGAGCTCCTCATCTTGAGTTGTACTGACACGATCGCGGTGGGCGATCTTCGAAATCGAGTATCAACGATACGCCAGCACCAGAGGGACAACCGGCAAACGCCAGGTGGCCACCAGCGAATCGACCGCCGCCGAGCAATGGCAGGATGTTGCTGTGCCCAGCCCGCTTCCTCCCGTCAGCAGGCGGCACGTCCTGCTCGGAGTCGCCGCCGCAGCCCTGCTCGGCCCCGTGGTCGCGGGCTGCGCCGCGCCCGCCCCACGACCCGAGCTGGGCGCCCTCGTCGCTCAGTTCGAGCGCGCTCGGGCCGACAATCTGTTGGCGGCGGCCGCCGCGACCGGGGCACCCCCGCAAATCTCGGCGGCGCTGACCACCGTGGCCGCCGAGCGCGCCGCTCACGCCCAGGCGTTGTCCGACGAACTGACCCGCCTGGTCGGCGACTCTGCCTCGGGTTGGTCGACGACGGCCAGTCCGACACCCACCAGCACCAGCACGGACGGCTCGGGGCAACCGCCGAAACCGCCCACGGTGAACGACGTCGTGGCAGCGCTCAAGCAGTCGGCCGACGGCGCCGCCCAGGCCGCCGCCCAGGAGTCGGACTACCGGGCCGGCCTACTGGGCTCCATTGCGGCGGCGTGCACGGCGGCATACACCGTGGGCCTGGGCGGGGAGCAGGCCTCGTGACGTCGCCGACGAACGCTCCGACACGTCCCACGGACCCCGCGGATGCCGCCCTGTTCGACGCGATCGCGGGTGAGCACGGGGTGATCTACGGCTACGGGCTGGTATCCGCCCATTCGACGCCCGACGCCAACGAGCTGGTCTCGGCGGCTCTGGCTCAGCACCGCGCGCGCCGGGAGGAGGGCCTCGCCCGGCTCGCAGCCCGCAACGTGGCGGCGCCGCTGCCCGCCTCCGGCTATCAGATGCCCATGGCGGTGGACAGCCCGGCCGCTGCCGCAAAGCTGGCGGTGCGCATGGAGGAGGACTGTGCAGTGGCGTGGCGAGCGGTCTTGGAACGGGCCACCACCAACTCCGATCGGGCGTTCGCAGTCACCGCGTTGACGGAGTCCGCCGTAACCGCAGCCAAGTGGCGGGCCGACCTGGGCACCCAACCGACCACGGTCGCCTTCCCCGGCGGCAGCGAGTAGCTACCGGACGGCGTCCGCGATCGCCAGCGCCGCGCCGTCGACGGCAAACTCGTGCTTCTCGCCGCTGAATCGGTTGCGCAGCTCGACGACACCGTTGGCCCACCCACGGCCGACGACCACGATCGACGGCACCCCCAACAATTCGGCGTCCTTGAACTTGACGCCTGGCGAGGCCTTCCGATCGTCGAGCAGCACCTCGAGCCCCAACCGGTCGAGTTCACCGGCCAGCTGTTCGGCACCGGTGCGGGCGTCGGCGTCCTTGTTGGCGATGACGACGTGCACGTCGAAGGGAGCCACCGACGACGGCCAGCGCAGGCCCAGCTCGTCGTGATGCTGCTCGGCGATCACCGCGACCAGGCGGGATACGCCGATGCCGTACGAACCCATGGTCAACCGCACCGGCTTGCCGTCCTCGCCGAGCACGTCGGCGTTGAAGGCGTCGGCGTACTTGCGGCCCAGCTGGAAGATGTGGCCGATCTCGATGCCGCGGGCGGCCACCAACGGGCCGGCGCCGTCGGGCGAGAGATCGCCCTCCCGCACCTCGGCGGCCTCGATGGTGCCGTCCGGCGTGAAGTCGCGACCGGCGACCAGTCCGACGACGTGGCGCCCCGACTCGTCGGCGCCGGTGATCCACGCCGACCCGGCGACCACCCTGGGATCGACGAGGTAACGAACTCCGTTGGCCAGCAAGGCCTTCGGGCCGAGATAGCCCTTCACCAGGAACGGGTTCTTGGCGAAGTCCGCGTCGTCGGCCATCGCGTACTCGGCCGGTTCCAGCGCAGCCCCGAGCCGCTTGTCGTCGACCTCGCGGTCGCCGGGCACGCCAATCGCGAGCAGTTCCCACTCTCCGCCGGGTTCGCGGACCTTCAGCAGCACGTTCTTCAGCGTGTCCGCGGCCGTGACCGGCCTGCCGAGCACGTCTGCGCCGTTGGCCCAGTCGACCAGGGTGGCAATGGTGGGCGCCTCGGGAGTGTCGTGCACCACCGGTTCGGGCAGCCCGTCGAAGGGAATCGACTCGGGGAGCGCGGTGATGACGGCCTCGACGTTGGCGGCATAGCCGGATTCCAGGCACCGCACGTAGGTGTCCTCGCCCACTTCGCTTTCGGCGAGGAACTCCTCAGAGGCGCTACCCCCCATCGCGCCCGAGACCGCGGACACGATGACGTAGCGCACCGCCAGCCGCTCGAAGATCTTCTGGTAGGCCTCGCGATGGGCGTGGTAGGCGGACTTGAGCCCGTCGTCATCGACGTCGAACGAGTACGAGTCCTTCATGATGAACTCGCGGCCGCGCAGGATGCCCGCCCTGGGGCGGGCCTCGTCGCGGTACTTGGTCTGGATTTGGTACAGCCGCAGCGGGAAGTCCTTGTACGAGGAGTACTCCCCCTTGACCGTCAGCGTGAAGAACTCCTCGTGTGTCGGGCCCAGCATGTAGTCGTTGCCGCGGCGATCCTTCAGTCGAAACACGCCGTCGCCGTACTCGGTCCAGCGGTTGGAGGTCTCGTAAGGGCCACGCGGCAGCAGCGCGGGAAACAGAATCTCTTGTGCCCCAATGGCATTCATCTCACTGCGTACGACCGCTTCGATCTTGCGCAGCACCTTGAGCCCAAGCGGCAGCCAGCTGTACAACCCCGGTCCGATGGGCCGGATGTAGCCGGCCCGGATCAGCAGCTTGTGGCTGGGCACTTCGGCGTCGGCGGGGTCGTCGCGCAGTGTGCGCAGGAACAGCTCGGACATACGGGTGATCACAGCCGCCAACCCTATCTAGTCAGCGCAGCGGGGTTCAGTCACGCCCCTGCCAGGTGCAGATGCAGACCTCGTTGCCCTCGGCGTCGGCCAGCACCCAGTAGGCCGGGGCGGCCCCGGCGTGGAGCAGGGTGCCGCCTGCGGCCAGCGCGGCGTCGATCCGAGCCTGGGCCAACTCGGGCGGTACGTCGACGTCGAGGTGAATCCGGTTGCGTTCGCGGCGTGGGGCGTCCATCTGCTGGAACCAGATCGCCGGGCCGCGCCTTAGCGGGTCCAGCAGCGCGGTGTCGGGTAGGTCGGGTGGGCCGGGCTCGTCGACATAACCCGTCACTGCCTGCCAGAACGGTCGGATCTTGGGGATGTAGAGCGCGTCGATGGCGATTTCGATCAGTTGAGGTGCGGCGGAGGCGTCGCCGGGCAGCGTGCGCAGCGACCGGTGCGCGAGTGCGGCAGTGACGATCGGAGCGAGTGTCAGGTCGGTCTCGGTGACCGTACCCGCCGCCAAGGTGTGCAGCCGGAGCACCGCCCGGTCGGCGTGTAAATCCGCGCTCAGATGCCCGTCACCCTCCGCACCGACGGCGTCGATGGCGTCTACGGCGACCCGAATCGCCTCGGCGGCGGCGCTCAGCGAGCCCACCGGAACGTGGGTGATGAGCACGCCGAGGATCAGCCGCCACCCCAACGGATCCGCGACCTCGGACACCTGCGCCCTGGTAGGCACGGGCCCAGTCACAGTTCGCCCGCCTCGACGGCTTCCCGGGTGTGTTGGGCGGTGGCGATCTGGCGAGCCGAGAAGCCGATCCAGAACGCCGCGATGCCGACGATGACCGCGATGCCGGCGACCCACAGCAGCGAGTAGGTGTAGCCGTGCCCGAGCGCGTCCAATTGGGCCGGCGTCATGTCCTTCACGGGTCCGGTGGTGCCGCCCAGATAGAGCGTGCGCGACGTCTGCACCGCCATGACCACCACCAGCACCACCGGGCCGCCCAGATTCTGCACCATCAGCGTGATCGCCGACACCGGTCCGATCTCGCGCGGGCCGACCTCCGCGACGGCGCACAGCGGGAGGATCACCGCGGTTGCGCCGATGCCGAACCCGCCCACCACGATGGGCAGGAAGAGGTCGGGGAAGTACGGGATGTCGCGGGTCAGCGTCGAGCCGTACAGCATTGCGGCCAGCACGAAGAGTCCGCCGCCGATGATCAGCCAGCGGGGCGCCACGTGGGGAGCCAGCTTGGCCGCCGCCAGCGTCCCGACGCCGAAGGCCACGGCGAACGGGATGAAGCAGATGCCCGCCTTCAGCGCCGAGTAGCCGAGCACGTCCTGGACCAGCAGGCCGATCATGACGGTCAGCGTCAACAGCACCCCGCCCGCCAGGAACAACGTCACGAACGTCATGACCCGGTTGCGGTTGTCGAAGACCGAGAACGGCACCAGCGGGTTGGCGGCAGCGCGTTCGACGAGCAGGAAGGAGATGAAGAAGACCGCCGACGCGATGCCGGCTCCGATGACCCACGGGTCGACCCAGCCACGCGGCGGGCCCTGCGTGAACACCAGGACCGCACACGAGCAGCCGAGCGTGGCGAGCAGCGCTCCGGTGACGTCCAGCTTGAGCCGTTCGTGATGGGTCTCCGAGATCCGCAGCACGGCGATGACGATGATCACGATGCCGATCGGCACGTTGATCAGGAACGCGAGCCGCCAGGACACCGTCGTCAGCGCCCCGCCCAGGACCAACCCCAGCACGGAGCCGACGCCCTGCATGGCCGCCGACACGGCGAGGGCCTGGTTTCTGGCGTGCCCGACGGCGTAGGTCGTCGCGATCAGGGCCAGCCCGGTCGGGGCGGCGATGGCCGCACCGGTGCCCTGGACCGCCCTGGCGACCACGAGGGTGATGCCGTCGTTGGCCAGCCCGCACACCAGCGACGCGATGGTGAAGACGCCCACGCCGGACAGGAAGGCCCGTTTGTGCCCGATGGCGTCTCCGACGCGGCCACCGAGCAGGAGCAGTCCGCCGAAGGCCAGCACGTAGGCGGTGATCACCCAACTCTTGGTGGCATCGGACAGGTCGAGCTCGGCCTGCATGCGCGGCAGGGCGACGATGACGATGGTGCCGTCGAGAGTGGCCATCAACTGCATGCCGGTGATCGCGATGATCGCCACGCCGAGCACCGAGGACGACAGCGGGACGGTGATGCTGTCCTTCGAATCTGAAGTACTACCTGCGGCAGACATTGCCCGACACCCTACCCAGGGCCGAGCGCACCGAAACCCACGTTCGACTAGCTGGTCTGTTGGGTGAAGCTCTCCGGGTTCGGGGTGGAGCTGAGCTCTCCGGCGTCGATCGCGTCCTTGACTTCCTGGGCCTGGGCCACCTGCGAGGCGGTGTAGCCGATGAACAGCGCGACGGCGCCGACGAGCACGGCGACGGCCGCCACCCACAGCAACCCGTAGGTGTAGCCCTGGTCGAGTGCGTGGAGCTGCGGGGCGTTCATGTTGCGCACCGGGCCCGTCGTGCCGCCCAGATAGAGCGTGCGGGAGGTGATGACGGCCTGAATGATCGCCAGCACCACCGGGCCGCCGAGATTCTGCAGCATGAGGGCGATGGCGGACACGGGACCGATCTCGTCGAGTTCGACACCGGCGATGGCCGACACGGTCAACGGGACGACGATCATCCCGATGCCGAGCCCGCCGACCGTGATCGGGATGACGAGATTGGGGAAGTACGGGATGCCGCCGTTGAGCGTCGACCCGTAGATCATCGCGGCGAGCACCAGAATGCCACCGGCGATCACCAGCACCCGTGGCGAGAAGATCGACACCAGGTGCGTGGAGAGCCCGAGCCCGATGCCGAGGGCGACGACGAAGGGAATGAAGCCGATGCCCGCCATCAGGGCGCTGTAGCCCATGATGTCCTGCACGTAGAGCCCGATGAGCACGGTCAGCGTGAACATCACGCCTCCGGCCAGGAACACTGCGGCGAAGGTGGCCACCCGGTTGCGGTCGCGGAACAGCGAGAACGGCACGACGGGATTGAGTGCGGTGCGTTCGACGTAGAGGAACGCAGCGAACAACGTCAGTGCGGCGAGCCCGGAACCGAGCGTCAGCGGCGATTGCCAACCCTTCTCGGGGCCCATCGAGAATCCGAAGACGGCGGCGGTGCAGGCCAGCGTGGCGAGGATCGCGCCGGCGGCGTCGAGCTTCATCCGTTCGCGGTGGGTTTCGGTCAGCGTGGTGCGAGCCAGGTAGATCATCATCAGCCCGACGGGCACGTTCACCAGGAACGCCCAGCGCCAGGACACCTCGGTCAGCGCTCCGCCGACGACCAAGCCCATGACCGACCCGACGCCGGTCATGGCGCCGAAGACGGCCGTGGCCGCGTTGCGGGCGGGCCCCTTCGGGAAGGTGGTCGCGATGAGCGCCAACCCGGTCGGAGAGGCGATGGCAGAGCCGACGCCCTGCAGAAGTCGGGCGATGACCAGCGTCTGTTCGTCCCAGGCCAGCCCGCACAGGATCGAGGCGATGGTGAACAGCGCGACGCCGACGATGAAGGTGCGCTTGCGGCCGATGGTGTCGCCGAGCCGGCCGCCCAGCAGCATCAGTCCGCCGAAGGTCAGCACGTATGCGGTGATGACCCAGCTGCGACCGGCATCGGACAGCCCGAGTTCGTCTTGGATCTTGGGCAGCGCCACGATCGCGACGGTGCTGTCCATGGTGGCCAGCAACTGCATGCCGCCGATGGCGATCACCGCGGCCAGGAACCTGCGCGAGGGCAACCAGGTCGGATACCAGCCGGTGCGCTCGACGGCGGTCTGGTCCATGCGAATGGGCAGAGCCGTCTTGCCGGCGCGGCCCTTGGAGGACTTGGAAGCCCTGGCCGCGGCGCGCTCTGCATCGTTGAGAGCCGTCATGGCTGGCTACCTTACCGTAATCTTAAGAATCCTTTAACTGGCGAAGGCCGCCACGGCTCCGATCACGATGATCGCGGGCGGTCGAATACCCTCCGCGCGGATCTGCTCGGGTGCGTCGGCGAGTGTCGTGTGCAAAGTGCGTTGCGCGGACGTCGTGCCGTGTTGCACCACCAGGACCGGCGTTTCCGCAGGTCGGCCGCCTTCCAGCAAGACCCGTGCGAACAGTTCGATGCGCTCGACGGCCATCAGCAAAACGATGGTCCCGGTCAGCGCGGCCAGTGCATTCCAATTCACTAACGATTCCGGATTGTCCGGTGCCAGATGGCCACTGACCACCACGAACTCGTGGGTGACGGCGCGATGGGTAACCGGTACGCCGGCCAGGGCCGGCACAGCTATGGCACTTGTCACACCCGGCACGACCGTCACCGGAATCCCCGCCTCGGC
>JAHFVB010000011.1 GCA_023264755.1 Mycobacterium sp.
ACAATGGAGACGACCTCGTGCCGGGGACGACCGTCGACGTCCCCACCTCGAACGGCACCGCGCACGGCGTCGTGATCGGAACCGCGCCGGCGCCGCTCATCGCGTGGTTTCACCAGCTCGTCACCGAGCTCGAGACCCCGGCCGTCACCGACCTTCCCTCCACGGATCCGACCTTGGCCATGCTCGCCGCGTGAGCCGGGCGCCGCGGCGACGGCCGGGGGTAACTTAGGCCAGCCTTCGTCCACGATCTAGGGTGATGAGAACCGCATTACCGTTCGCGTCGAAGGTGGGTTTCAATGAGTGGTCAACGTGCCGGTGCCGACGATTTGCGGCTGCTCGTCGTCGGAGCCTCCTCGGGCATCGGGCACGCGGTCGCCAGCGCCGCCGCTGCGCAGGGCGCCAAGGTCGCCGTCGCCGCGCGGCGCATGGACCTGCTGACCGAGTTGGCCGACGCCATCGGCGGCTGGGCGTTCGCCCTCGACGTCGAGGACCCGGCAGCCATCCAGGGCGTCGTCGACGCCGCGGCCGAGACCCTGGGCGGGCTCGATGCCGTGGTGTTCACCAGCACCGTCATCCCCTTCGCGCACATCGAGGACACCGATCTCACGACGTGGATTCACGCGTTCAGCGTCAACGCGCTGGGCGCGAACAACGTGCTGCGCGCCGCGCTACCCCACCTGGGCGACGGCGGCGTGGTGCTGATCGCGTCGACCAGCGACGTCGGCCGCCCCCGTGCCGGAGTCGCCGCCTACAGCGCCAGCAAGGCGGCGCTCGACGAGATTCTGCACGCCTGGCGCAGCGAGCACCCGCACCTGTCCGTCATCCGCGTGGGCGTGGGCCCGACGCAGGACACCGAGATTCTGCGCGGCGCCGACCGGGAGTTACTGGCTCAGCTCATGCAGTCGTGGTCCGAACACGGGCACCTGCCCCCGCGGATGTCCGCGCTCGGCGACGTGGCCAACACGCTGGTTTCGCTCGTCACGCTGGCGCACGCCAACCCGACGGTCGTCCCCGAAGTCGTCCAGCTGGCACCCCGCATCACCAAGGCGCGCAGCTGAACTCAGCTCGTCAGCGGCTGACCCGACGGCTGACCGGCCGGTGGGCCGGACTTCTGCCACGGCCAGCGGCCCGTGATCTCCAACTCCATGGAGAAGCTGAGGAACGTCCGGATCGCCACGATGCCCGCCAGCACCAGCACGCTCTGCCCCGTCGGGGTGACGGCCACCGTGCGGATGATGTCAGCGGCCACCAGGAACTCCAGACCGAGCAGGATCGATCGCCCGAGTTGATCGCGGAGCAGGCGGTAGGTGTCGGTCGACCTGCGTAGCAGCCGACCGATCGCCACCCCCACCGCCAGCACCAGCCCGACGGCGATGATCGCGACGCCGACGCCGTCGATCACCTTCCCGACGGTCTCGACGACCTCGATGAAGCCCATGACCGGTGCGCTAGTCGGCTACGTAATAGAGCCGCTTGTTGGCGAATTCGTCCATTCCCAGCGGGCCCAGCTCGCGTCCGAAGCCGCTGCGCTTGACTCCACCGAATGGCACCTCCTGGCCTTCGTTGGCGGGGGCGTTGACGTTCGACATGCCCGACTCCAGCCGCTGCGCGATCTTCTCTGCCCGTGCGCGATCGGTGCTGAACACCGCGCCGCCGAGCCCGTAGTCGGAGTCGTTGGCCAGCGCCAGCGCCTCCTCGTCACTGGAGACGGAGTAGACCACGGCGACGGGGCCGAACAATTCTTCGCGGTAGGCCCGCATCTCGGGGGTGATGCCCGTCAGCACGGCCGGCGAGTAGTAGGCCGCGGGGCCCTCGCCGAGCACCCCACCGGCGTGCAGCGTGGCGCCCTTGGCGACGGCGTCCTGAACCTGTTCGTTGAGCAGCTCCGCCGCCTTGCGCGAGGACAGCGGCGCGAACGTGCCCTCCGCCGCCTCGGCCGGGTCACCCGGTTTCAGCTCCTTGGCCCGCTCGACGAGCCGGCCGACGAAGCCGTCGAAGATGTCACTGGAGACGATCATGCGCTTGTTCGAGTTGCAGGCTTGGCCGGTGTTGCCAATCCTGGTGTCCCACGCCAGATCTGCCGCCTCCTTGACGTCGTCGGTGTCGAGCACGACGTAGGCGTCCGAGCCGCCGAGCTCGAGCACGCACTTCTTGAGGTTCTTGCCCGCGATCGCCGCCACCACGGAGCCGGCGCGTTCCGAACCCGTCAGCGAGACGCCCGCCACGCGGCGATCACCGATGACGCGCTCGATCTGCTCGTACGAGGCGAACAGGTTCTGGTAGACCCCCGGGGGCACCCCCGCTTCGTCCATGAGCTGCTGGACGGCCAGCGCCGACTTGGGCACCGATTCGGCGTGCTTGAGGATGATCGTGTTGCCCAACACAAGGTTTGGGGCCGCGAATCGGGCGATCTGGTAGTAGGGGTAGTTCCAGGGCATGATGCCGAGCAGCGGCCCGATTGGCAGCTTCTGGACGTAGGCCCGGCCGTTGGCCAGGGTCTTGATCTGCTGCTCGGAGGCCAACCCGGGACCCTCCGTGGCGAAGTAGTCGAAGATGTCGCCACAGAAGTCGGCTTCCCCGACCGCTTCGGGCAGTGGCTTGCCCATCTCCTCGGTTGCGATGGCGCCGAGCCGGTCGGCCTGCTCCTTGAACAGTTCGCCCACCCGGGCCACCACCCGCGCCCGCTCTGCGATCGGCACGTCCCGCCACGACCGATAGGCCTCCGCCGAGGCCGCCAGTATCTGTTCCACCTGGGCGTCGGTGGCGAAGTCGAACTTCTCCCCCACCTCGCCGGTGGCGGGGTTGACCACTTGGTAAACGGGCTGGGTGGACACTGTCGCAGTCATTGAGGACCTTCCTAGACGTAAGGCCTCCAATCTAAGGCGTGCCCGTGTCCTTTGGGTGGGTGTTCAGCCGCGACTCCGGCCTCACCGAGCGGAGCGGGCTAACGGGTCCCGTACGCGGACACCAGCCCAACGCCAGGACCGGTCTGCGCCGCATGAACGTCGGGGGCGAAGGTCAGCACAGCGGCGACACCGATCGCGCCCACGCATACCGCCGCGAGCATGCCGCGGACCCGTCGTGCCGGCATCGCGGTCAGATGAGTGCTCATGGTCCGTCTCCTACGTCTACGTCTCGGGTACGCCTCGGGTACGCCTCGGGCGATCGGTCGCCGTCGGCTAGAACTCCCGCGACCTCGGTGGAATTCCATCGCGGCGGGCCAAGCCAGCCAATCCGGCCGGCGTCCACGCATGCGGCCGGCTGACGGGACGTCACCACCGGAGCTACCCGCACCGGCCCGCCCGCGGTGCGCAAGGATTGCGGGCAGCATGACCGACAGCGACGATTCGTCCCCGACCACCCGGCGCACCCACCTGGTGCGGCTCGCGCTGTTCGCGGCGTTCCTACTCGGGCTGTTCTACGTGTTCGCCGTCACGCGGGTCGTCGACGTCGACGACGTCCGGCGCGCCGTGGGCGCCACCGGGCCGTTCGCGCCGTTGACCTACGTCGCGGTGTCGGCCACCCTCGGCGCGCTGCTGGTTCCCGGCCCGATCCTGGCCGCCGGTAGTGGCGTGTTGTTCGGACCGCTGCTCGGCACGTTCGTGACGTTGGGCTCCACCGTGGGAACGGCCGTCCTCACCAGCCTGGTCGGCCGACGGGCGGGGCGCGACAGCGCGCGCGGACTGCTCGGACCCGACCGAGCCGACCGGCTCGACGCACAGCTCGAACGTCGCGGGTTGTGGGCCGTGGTGGGCCAGCGCTTCGTCCCCGGAGTCTCCGATGCACTGGCCTCCTACGCGTTCGGCGCATTCGGAGTTCCCGTGTGGCAGATGGCCGTCGGGGCCTTCATCGGATCGGCCCCGCGCGCGTTCGTCTACACCGCGCTGGGCGCGTCGATAGGCAAGCTGTCGGCGCCGCTGGCCTACAGCGCCATCGCGGTGTGGTGCGTGACCGCCGTCATCGGCGTGTTCGCCGCGCGGCACGGATACCGGCGCTGGCGGGCCCAGCCCGCTCCCGGGGGCGCCGAATCCGGTGACTGACCTCGGCCGCGCTACCTGGCGTGGGCGAGGAAGAACTGGCCGCTGGCCATCGACGCGTTGAACACGCCCGTCGTCAACCCCACCGCGTCGGCGGGCAGCGCGAAGCTGCCGGACGGCCAGGTGTGGCCGCCACCCTCGATCTCCAACAGGACGACGTCGGTGCCGGCGGCGCATCCGACCGCGGTGAAGCGCTGCACCGACGTACCGTCCCCGGTAGCGGGCAGGACGTCGTCGGTCGGCGCACTCTGACAGCCGTCGACGGCGCGCCAGCGCGCAGCCAGCGCAGGTGCCGCCACGATGTCGCTGACCCCGCCGCTGCCGTTCATCGTCCCGCCCTGGAACGGGACGACCGGATCGGCGGTGCCGTGCGAGGCCAGGACGGCCACCGGCTGCGACGGAGTGCACGGGACGCCGCTGCCGAGCGTGCCCGCGACCGGCGCGATGGCCGCGAAGACGTCGGCCCGGTCACAGGCCAGCCGATTCGCCATGAATCCGCCGGCCGATATACCGGTTGCGAAGACGCGGCCCGGGGCGACGCCGTAGTCGCGGGCGAGCCGGTCGACCAGCGCCGTCAGGAAGCCGACGTCGTCCACGCCCCGCCGGTCGGCGGCCGACGCACCGCGCCCGTCGGCCCAGGTCTGGTCGATGCCGTCCGGGTAGACCACCACGAGCCCCAGCTGGTCGGCGACCCGGTCGTAGTTGGTCAGGTCGGCTTGGGTGCGCCCGTTCTGCCCGGCCCCGTGCAGGTTGACGACCAGGCCGGCCGGTTGCTCCAGACCGGCCGGAACGTGCAGTCGGTAGGTGCGCGGCAAGCCCCCGAAGGCCAGTTCGCCCGAGGAGTCGCCGCCGGGTGCGGCCGCTGCCCGCGGATCGCCTAGGGAGCCCACACACAGCAGGGCGGCCACCAACGTCGCGCAGTGCCGAAAGAACCTCATCAATGCGTGCTCCGGAACTCGTCGAGGGCAAAAGGGCCTGCAGTATGTGCAACGAAATTGCACGGCAGGTGAACAGCGGTTGCCCAGCCGGCGCGCTTGCCAATCATCTGTGGCGGCGCCGAGCCCTCCAAGAAGCCCGATCCGAGAAGGCTGATCGCGGCCGCCGAATCCGGGGGGTGAACCGGCGACCGCGATCAGCCGACGCCAAAGCTACCCATGTGGTCTGTGAATTTCGTGTGCCACTACTGAGACCGTTCACATCTTGGGGTGGCGCGCCATCACCGAGCCGCAGCGGGCCGTGGGCATGGGTTCCGCTATACCCCCCGTTCGACCGGCAGGGCTCCCCTGGCCACCGCGGCGACGAGCGCGGCGTGATCGGCTTCGGTCTGGTCGGCGTACCGGCGGGCGAACCTGCCCAGCGCCCGGTCCACCTTGGCCGAGCCACCCAGGTAGCCGGCGATCATCGAGGCGCCGCTGGTCCTGGCGTGGCCCTTGGCCAAGAGTTGGCCCACCACTCCCGCGTAGTCGGTGAGCGCTTCGGCGTCCATCGAATCCAACGGGATCCGGCCCTTCATGTTGCGGAATTGCCTTACGTAATACTGCAATCCGTCCATGGTGGTCCAGCCCAGCAATGGGTCGCTCACCGTCTGCAGCGACTGCTGGTACTCGACCACCCGCTGACCCTGGTGCGCGTGCCAGGCCGACTCTCCGTGGACGTACCGGCCCAGAACCGACCGGCGGGCCTGCTTGAGTTGCAGGAACACGACGTCCTCGTCGGAGGAGCCCTCGAGCAACGCGACGTAGGCCCGCAGTCCCACGCTGCCCACCCCGACGACCTTGTGGGCGACGTCGACCAGCGTGTAGCCGCCCAGCACGCGGCGCCAGTACGAGGGCAGCGTCTCGAGGTAGTCGTCGAGCGCCAACGCCAGCAACTCGGCCTCCTGGTCCGGAAGTCGGGTGATCAGCGGCGGCTCCTCGACGATCCGGCGCACGCCGTCGACTTCGTGGGTGAAGCGCGGCAGGGCCCGGTCACCCGTTCGATGGCGCGCCCGCTTGGCCGAGCGCGAAACCTGTTGTTGGAGTGGGCCGGCCGTCTCCTGGGTCAATCGGTCGACGTCCAGCCGGAGGAAGGAGCGCGTGAAGAGCGGAAGGTCGGCCAATCGGCGCACCTCCTGGCGGTAGCTGGACACGCAGGAGCGCACCGCCGCACCGCAATGCTCATCGGTGGTCCCGTTGTGGCGGCCGGCCACCCAGATGCTGGCCACCAGCCGACGTAGGTCCCACTCCCAGCCGCCGGGATGCGCCTCGTCGAAGTCGTTGAGGTCGATCACCAGATCGAGCTCGGGCGAGGCATAGAACCCGAAGTTGCCCAGGTGCGCGTCCCCACACACCACCGGCGTGATGCCCGTGGCCGGCAGCCCCGCCACGTCGTGGGCCATCACGACGGCGGTGCCGCGCAGGAACCCGTACGGCGACTCGACCATTCGCCCGACGCGGATGGGAATCAGGCGCTCCAATCGGCCTTGGTGGCTGAGGTTGATCAGTTCGACGGGATCGGGCCGGTCGGTGCTAGCGGTCCAGTCGGCCAACGAGCTTCGCGGCACGCGTTTGCGCAGGCTCTTGCCGAGGGCGTAGCGCTCGGCACGCGTGACGGGGCGCTGGCGCAACGAGCGATAGGCGGCGCCGTCCGCCTCGGCGAGCACGGTGTGGCTCGTTGCGGCCCGGCTGTCGGTCACCCCCCGAGCCTCCCACGCGGTGCTCGGCCGCACACCCGCTCCGGATGAAAGGCTGGTGGCATGATCGAGCCACTCCACGACGCCGAATATCGCGGCTTCGCGAGCGACAACTATGCGGGCGTGCACCCCGAGGTACTGCAGGCTCTGGCCGCAGCGAACGGCGGCCACCAGGTGGCCTACGGCGAGGATGCCTACACCGAACGATTGGGTCGACTGGTCCGGGCCGAGTTCGGCGCGGCCGCCGAGGTATTCCCCGTCTTCAACGGCACCGGCGCCAACGTCGTGGCGCTGACCGCCGCGCTGCCCCGTTGGGGTGCCGTCGTGGCCACCTCGACCGCGCACATCAACACCGACGAGGGGGGCGCACCCGAACGGGTGAGCGGTCTGAAGCTGCTGCCCGTGCCGAGCCCCGACGGCAAGCTCACCCCCGAGCTCGTCGCCACCGAAGCCTGGGGCTGGGGCAACGAGCACCGCGCCCAGCCGCTGGCAGTCAGCCTCACCCAGACCACCGAGCTCGGCACGCTCTACAGCCCGGCCGAGGTGGCGGCCATCGCGGACTTCGCACACCAGCACGGCATGGTCGTGCACATGGACGGCGCCCGCATCTGGAACGCCGCGGCCGCCCTTGGCGTGCCGTTCGGCGAGTTCACCACGGCCGCCGGGGTCGACGTCCTAAGTTTCGGCGGGACGAAGAACGGGCTGCTCGGAGCCGAGGCCATCGTCGTCCTCGACCCGGAACGCGTGACGGGCCTGCACTATCTGCGCAAGCTCAGCATGCAGCTCGCCAGCAAGATGCGCTTCACCAGCGCCCAACTCCTGGCCTTGTTCGACGACGGCCTGGGACTACGCTCGGCCGCCCACGCCAACGCCATGGCGACCCGGCTGCGCAGCGCGCTGGAGGCCGGCCTCGCCACGGGTGAGCTCCGTGGGCTGTCCTTCAGCCAGCAGACGCAGGCCAACGCCGTCTTCGCGGTACTGCCGACCGAGGCCGCCGACCGCATCCGCGCACGGGTGCGGTTCTACGACTGGGACCGGGCGGCCGGCGAGGTGCGCTGGATGTGCGCGTGGGACACCACCGAAGCCGACGTCGACGGCTTCGTCACCGTGATCCGCGAGGAGCTCGCCGCGTGGTCGGCGGGCACTGACTAGACCTGTCCGGCAGGCACTTTCACTGCGGGCTCGACGCCCGTCGGCCGCGGCAGCGTCACGGTGAACGTGCTCCCCGTCCCGGGTCCGTCGCTCGCTGCTGCGATGGTGCCGCCGTGGCCCTCGACGAGCGCCTTGGCGATCGCCAGCCCGATGCCGGCGCCGCCGTGCTCGCGGTCGCGTGCGGCATCGACGCGATAGAACCGGTCGAACAACTGCCCGAGGTGCTCGGCCGGGATGCCGTCTCCGGTGTCCGATACGGCCACGATCACGTCGTCGGCGGTGGCGCGCGCGCCGACCACGACGGTCCCACCGGCCGGCGTGTGCCGCAGTGCATTGTCGAGCAGGTTGGTCAGGACCTGGCCCAGCCGCACCGAATCCGCCTGCACCATCGGTAGCTTGGCCGGAATCGCCAGCTCAAGCCGGACGCCCTTGGCGTGGTATCGGGGTGCGGCCGCCGTCGTGGCGGTGGCCACCAACTCCGGCAGTGCCAGCCAACGCGCCTCGATGGAGTCCGGGTGATGTTCCGCGTCGGACAGCCTGGTCACGTCGATGCTGAACCTCGTCAACCGCCGGGACTGATCGCGCAACACGCCCATCGCATCGGCGTCGAGCGGCTTGATCCCGTCCTCGAGCGCCTCCAGGTAGGCCTCGAGAACGGCCACCGGCGTGCGGATCTCGTGGGCCAGGTCGGCCAGCATCTGACGACGGCTGTGCTCGACCCGTCCGAGCCGCTCCGCCATCGTGTTGAAGGCCGCCGCGATCTCGTCGAACTCCCTGCCCAACCCGGCAGCGGACACCCGTACGTCGTAGTGCCCGTCGGCGATTGCCGTTGCCGCGTGGGCCAATTCGGTGGTCGACCGATACACGCGGCGGCTGAGATACCAGCTCAGGGCCAGCGCGGTCACCGCGGAGACCGCAAGCGCGATGCCCACCGACATCGCGGTGGCCTTCTCGAAGGCCCGCTGGTATGGGTGGTCCCCCTTGCTGCCAGGCTGCACGGCCGCGTCCATCAGCCGCTGGAACATCGGCGGCCCGACGAGCGCGGCAACCAGCGTCACGGTCGCGACGCTGGCCAGCACCACCACCGCGTTGGCCGCCAGCAGACGCGTCCTGATCCCGAACCGGGAAGCGCCTTCCCCCAAGGCGGTTCGCGAAGTCATCAGCCCCGTCCCATCCGGTAGCCCACGCCGCGGACGGTGGTGACATAGCGTGGCTGTGCGAGCTCGTCGCCGAGCTTGCGACGTAGGTGCCCGACGTGCACGTCGACGATGTTGTCGGTGCCGAACCAGTTGTCCCCCCACACCAGCTCGATCAACTGTCGTCGGCCGAGCACCTTGCCCGGCCGCGCGGACAGCGCGTCGAGAAGGTCGAATTCGGTTCGCGTGAGCATGATCTCGGATTCTCCGAGGCGCACTTCTCGTCCTTCGACGTCGATGCTGAGCGCCCCGATGCGGCGGACCGCAGTGCGCTGCTCACCCGGCTCGGGCGCGTCCTGTGCGCGACGCGGACGACGCAGCATCGCCTGGATCCTGGCGACCAGCTCGCGAGGGCTGAACGGTTTGGTGACGTAGTCGTCGGCCCCGACGGATAGGCCGACGACGGTGTCGACCTCGGTGTCGCGCGCCGTCAGCATCACGACGTAGGCGTCGGAGAACATTCGCAGTCGGCGGCAAACCTCGAAACCGTCGATGCCGGGCAGCCCCACGTCGAGGACCACCACGTCGGGATCGACGTCATGCGCCAACGAGAGCGCTTCTGCCCCATCATGAGCGGCGTGCACCTCGAATCCCTCGCGCTCGAGGTAGCTGCCGACGACCTCCGCCAAGGCCACTTCGTCGTCGACCACCAGGGCGCGACGACTTGGCCATCCGGAGTCGGTCATGCCTCCATGATGCACCGCGCGGACCGCCGCCCCGGCAACCGTTAACGAATCTTCAGAAAGCCACCAATCGATCGTCGTGTTGGACCGCCACCGTGGAGTCATCCCGGCAACGACCGGGCGTGCACCTCAGGAGCTCACCATGAAGATCACCCTCGCCAAGCGCGTCCTGCCCGGGTTGGCCATGGCCATCACCGGCGCCGCCATCGTCTTCGCGCCGATGGCCGCAGCGGACACCAATCCACTGGTTCCGTTCGGTCCCAACCCTCAGGTCAAGACCCCGATCGGACTCCAGATGTCGAATCACGACGAGTTCGACACCACCGCCGGTCAGTTGGATCTCCCGTTCTGAACGTGCGACGAAACGGAGCCTGCCCCATGCCGAATTCCCGAATCAGGCGCCGCGACGCCCTCGTCGGGCTGGCCGCCGTCACCACAGTGGTGGCGGCCGGCGCGGCCGGGGTCGCCGACGCCTCGGGGTGGTTGACCTCGCAGCGGTTGACCTCGGCGCGGATCACCGACCGATTCGAACGGCTCTTCGGACGCCACGACGGCTTCCGCCGCAATCACGCCAAGGGCCTCGCGGCGACCGGCACCTTCACCAGCGCAGGCGCCGGACTGGAGGTGTCGAGGGCCGCGGTGTTCGAGCCGGGGACCGTGCCGGTGGTGGCCCGTTTCTCGCTGTCGGGCACCGTGCCCGACGTGGCCGACAAACCCGCCACCGTGCGCGGACTGGGGCTGCAGTTCCAGCTGCCCGACGGCCAGCAGTGGCGTACCGCCATGGTCAACCTGCCGGTCTTTCCCGACGGCACGCCGCAGGGCTTCTACGACCGCCTGCTGGCGTCGAAGCCCGCTCCGGGCACGGGCCAACCCGACCCGGCGGCGATGGCGGCGTTCCTGGCCCAACACCCGGAGACGGCGGCGGCGATGAAGGTCATCAAGGCCTCGCCGCCCAGTTCCGGCTTCGCCGACAGCACCTTCCGCGGGCTGAGCGCCTTCGTCGCGACCAACCGCTACGGGGTGTCGGTGCCCATCCGGTGGGCGGCGGTACCGGTCGACCCGGTGACTGCAAGCCGCCCGGGTGCTGGCGACGACTACCTGTTCGACGCGCTCATCGAGCGGGTGCGGCACACTCCGGTGAGTTGGCGGCTGGTGCTGACGGTCGCCGAACCGGGCGACCCCACCCATGACGCCACGCTGGCCTGGCCGCCGGGGCGTCGCACCATCGAGGCGGGCATCGTCACCATCGACACCGTGCTCACCGAGGCTGCGGGCAACGCCCGCGACGTGAACTTCGACCCCATGGTGCTACCGGTGGGGCTCGGCCCGTCGGACGACCCACTGCCGCCGGCCCGCTCGGCGGTCTACGCCAGGTCGTTCGAACGCCGCGCCCGAGAACCCAAGTCCCCCAGTCACGTCGACGTCGAACAGGTCACCCATGAGCGCTGAGCCCACCGCCATCGCAGTACCCAAGTTCACCCTGCTGTCGCGGCTGCTGCACTGGTCGATGGCGGTGATGGTGATCGGGCAGTTCTTCCTCGGGGTCACCATGGTCGCCGCACTGGCCTACTACCCGCTGCTGCTGGCCATCCACCGCGTGCTCGGCAGCGCGATCCTGGTGTTCGCGATCGTGCGGCTGGTCAATCGCCTGACCCACCGTCCGCCGGCGTTCCTGACGACGATGGGACCGGCCGAGCGTCGGGTGGCGACGTGGTCCGAACGGCTGATGTACGCCCTTCTGGTGGCGCAGCCATTGATCGGCTGGGCCACGCTGTCGGCGGCCGGCTCCCCGATCACCCTGGTGGGGCCGGTGCACCTGCCGGGCATCGCCCCGGACGGCCTCGCGCTGTACGCCGTCCTGCGCACCGCGCACACCGTGCTGGCGTACCTGCTGTTCTTCACGTTCACCGCGCACATCTGCGCGGTGGTGTTCCACACCGTCGGCCTACGGGACGGTCTGCTGCGCCGGATGACCATCTGGCCGGCCCGCACACCGCGCTGAGCTACCCAACCGGGCGCGCTCAGTAGATGTTCGACGGCCGCACCATGCCCTCGGCGAGGTCTCCGAACCCGGGTGCCATGATCGCGCCGGGCTGTCCGAAGGTCTCTTCGACGACGGCGGTTTCGGTGGTGATGAGCAGCGCGGCAATGGATGCGGCACTCTCCAGCGCGGCCCGGGTGACCTTGAACGGATCGATGATGCCCTCGTCGAACATGTCGCCGTAGGTACCGGTGAGCGCATTGAAGCCATGGCCCAACGGCAGGTCGGCCACGATGTCGTCGACGTCGTCGCCTTCGAATCCGGCGTTGATGGCGATCCAGCGCAACGGCTCGGCCAGGGCCCGCCGGATCACGTCGCGACCGATCGCCTCGTCACCGACCAGTTCGAGCGTCTCGAGCGCTCGATGTGCTTGTGCAAGTGCGGTTCCGCCACCGGATACGATGCCGGCTTCCAGGGCGGCCCGCGTCGCGGCGAGGGCATCCTCGACCCGCAGCATGCGTTCCTTGAGTTCGACGCTGGTGGCGCCACCGACTCGGATGACCGCGACGCGCCCCGTCAGCCGAGCGATCCGCAGCCCGAGGCTGTCCTGGTCGGCGTCGAGCTTCGCCCGCTCGCGCTGAGTCTGCAGCTGCGCCACCCTGGCGTCGATGAGCTGCTGCTCGCCGTGGGGTCCGACGATCGTCGTGTCGTGCTCCGTTGCGGTGAACCGGTCACACGAGCCGAGCTGTTCGCGGGTGAGCTCGGAGAATTCGATTCCGGTGTCCTTGGCGACGACGTGTCCGCCCAGCGCAACGGCGAGGTCCTCGAGCTCGGCCACGCGCCGGTGCCCGAACCCGGGCGCGCGCACCACGACCGACTGCATCGTCTTGTGCATGTTGCCGCCGACCAGCAGTTGCAGGGCGGGTCCGTCGACGTCCTCGGCGATTACGACGAGCGGGCGCCCCGCGCGCTTGGCCACCTCGAGGGTCGGCATGAGCTCCTGAACCTGGCTGATCTTCTTGTTGGTCAACAGGATCAGCGGTTGTTCCAGCACGGCTTCCATGCGTTCGGGGTCGGTCACCATGTATCCGGAGATGTAGCCGTGGTCGAACTCGATGCCGTCGACGACGTCGACCGACATGCCGAGGGTGTCGCTCTCCTCGGTGGTGACCACCCCCGACATGCCGACGTGTTCGACGGCGCTGGCGATGACGTCGCCGATCGCCTCGTCGTCACTGGCGGCCAGGGCGGCGATCCGACGTAACTCGGTACTGCCGCCGACCTGAATGCTGTTCCTGCGCAGCGCCTCGACGACGACCGGGACGGTGCGCTCGATGCCCCGGCGCAGCCGCATCGGGTTGGCGCCGGCGTCCACGGCGCGCAGGCCTTCGCGGACCATCGCCTGGGCCAAGACGGTGGCGGTCGTGGTGCCGTCGCCGACCACCCCGTTGGTCTTCATCGCCACTTCCTTGACCAGCTGAGCGCCCATGTTGGCGAACGGATCCCGCAGTTGGATCTCCCTGGCGATGGTCACCCCGTCGTTGGTGATGGTGGGCGGGCCGGTCAGCTTCTCCAGGATGGCGTTGCGTCCCTTCGGGCCGAGGGTCACCTTCACCGCATCGGCGAGCGCGTTGACCCCCTGCTCGAGTCGGGCGCGCGCATCGGAGTTGAACCGTAGTTCCTTGGCCATGGTGGTGAGATCCTTTCGGGAAAGCGGGGTTTGGTCAGTGGCGTGCAGCGCGAGCTTCGGGCGCTCAGGTCGGTGGTGTCGAGTGCGGTTCCCTCGAGTCCGTCGTCGGCGCGACGGGTTTGCCATCGCCGTCGACGAGCACTCTGCTGTTGGGGCAGTTGCTCAACCCGATGGCGAACCGGCGGCGCAGCAGCGCCACCTTGGCCTTGCCCTCGGGTAAGTCGCGCAGCAGCAGGCGCCCGAGCTGTTCGACCTCCATCGGGTGCTGGCGCAGCAGCACGCCGATGGCACGTTCCCGCGCGGCGGCATGAGCCCTGCGCAAGAACACCTTTCGGAGCTCGGTTGGACTTTGTTCCAGCCCGGCATCGAGCTCGCCTTCGGGACTGCGCATCGCGGTGGTCATCTTGGCCGCCCTCCTCGGGTGATCGACTCCATGGACCGAGTGGTCGGCTACCGCGCGGTGAGGTCGAAGCCGATGTATTCGGCGGCGTCCTCGGGGCTGGCGAACAACATCGTCTTGTCGTCGAGGTGCACCATGCGGCCGTAGTGGGTCGAACTGATCTCCTCGAAGATGGAGCCGTCGAACTCTTCGCCGAGGGCTTCGGAGAGTTCGTCGTACTCGAAGCTCAGTAGGCGCACCCCGTCGACGCGAATCATCGACGGGTACTCGGTCAGCTCGACGCCGTCCTTGGCGCCCATCACCTCGGCGACGACTCGGCCGACGGGGGTGTTCATCAGGGTGACGCCGCACATGTTGGAGAACTCAGTGGCTGAGCCGAACTGCATGGTCATTTGGCCAACTCCTCGGGGATGTCGAGCTCGATTTCGTGAAGCAGGGCAGTGAACTTCGCCTTGGCCGCATCGAAGCTGGAGGCGAACGTGACGGCCTTGTCGGCCGGGGTCGACCAGATCGGTTGCAGGGCGCGCGCGGCATCCAGGCAACGCGGCACCCAGCTGGCCAACCATTGCGCGAACAGGGCCTTGTTCGCCTCGCCGTGCTCGGGATCGCGAGTCAGCATCCGGAAGAGGTTGCGCGTGTAGTTGAGGTCTCGGTCGTAGTCGTGCTCGCCGGTGCCCACGATGGTCGGGGTGATGTAGTCACCGTTGCGGGCGGCGATCTGCATGACCAGTTCGCTGCGGAACAGCGACCCCACCAGCTGTTCGAAGACGACGTTGGTGGCGAACAGCAGCTGGCACCAATCCCCCACTGCGGTCAGCTCTTCGACGACTCTGCGCGTCGGCTGCCATTCCGGGGCGTCCTGCCAGACCGCTCGGTGGGCGCTGCCGTCGAAGGACCCCGACGTCCCCGTCGCTTCGGACAGGTCGAGGTTGAACAGCGCGAGGTCCTGGGCGAAGCGCATCTTGTGTGCGGCGTTGACCGCCACCGCGGTGTTGATCATGTTGGTGGGCCCGGAGCGCTGTATCGAGGTGAAGACGTGCAGTGCCAGTCCGTTCTCGGCATGCATCCAGGCGCCGACGTGGCGTTCGATGAACGTCAGCCAGGCCGAGTTCCAGCCGTCGTAGACGCGGGCCCGCTTGGCGTTCTTCAGACACAGTTCGACCTGGCGGACGACCGCGGAGTTGTTGCGGAAGATCGTCTGGTTCCACTCCTCGTTGGGGTCGAGGAAGGCGTGCCAGTTGGACGACTTGGCCACCGTCCAGTCCTTCGGATAGCCGCCGGGGCCGTCGCCGAAGCCGTAGACCCAGCCCTGGCTCAGGTGCCGCTCCGGGTCGGGTTGCACGTCGACGGTGACGTCCTCGTACATCGTCGCGCGCAGCTTGGCGGGCTTGAAGTACGAGTAGCTGCGGCTCTTCGAGCTCGGGAACACCAGCGCGCCGGCTTCGGAGTCGGTGAACTCGATCTTCGGGAAGCTGCGTTCCTTGGGCTTTTCGGGGGCGGACATGTGTTTCCTCTCGGGCGGGTCTGGGTGGGAAGAGGTCGGGCTAGGTGAACAGTGGGCTGGTGAAGCTGTCGTAGAAGATCTGGTCCTTGGGCACGGAGTTGGCGTCGAGGAAGACCAGGGCCGCGTCGACCATCGGCGGCGGACCGCACAGGTACACCTCGGTCTTGGCGATGGCGGCTTCGTGGCGCGCGACGACGTCGGTGACCATGCCTTCCTCCACGGTGACGGTGCCAGGCAGCTCGCCCTCGGCGGATTCGGAGAGGCAGGCCACGAACTGGAAGTCGTTGAGGCCCTGGCCCAGTTCCAGGATCTCGTCGAGGTAGAACAGGTCCGCTACGGTGCGCGCCCCGTAGTAGAACCGGGCCGGGCGTCGGTTCTGCGTCTCGTTCATGTGCCGCAGCAGCGCCAGGATCGGCGCCATTCCGGCCCCACCGCCGATGCAGACGACGGGCAGGACGTGACCTTCCTTCAACGTGAACGACCCGTACGGTCCGGTGAGCGAGAGTTCGTCACCGGACCGAATCTGGTCGTCCAGCAACGCGGAGAACTTGCCGCCCGGGTACTTCTTGATCAGGAACTCGACGTGATCGGGCGACGCCGCGGTGGTGGCCATCGAGAACGACCGATGCTCCTCGGTGCCGGGTATGTGCAGGTCGGCGTACTGCCCGGGTTTGAAGTCGAACTTGCCCGGCTCGATTGGCTTCAGGCGCAGCGAGACGATGTCGCGGGTCTTGGGTTCGACCGCCAACACCTGGGTGCGGACGTCTTGGATGGGGATCCCGCCGAGCAGTTCGTCCTCGTCGAAGTTCAGCAGTTCGATGGTGCAGTCGCTGAACGCGTGCGAGCGGCAGAGCAGTACGAAGCCTTCGTCGACCTCGGAGTCGTTGCACGCGAAGGTGGAGTAGTTCTCCATCTGGATCTCGCCGTCGAGCACGTATGACTTGCAGGCCGAGCAGCGGCCTTCGCGGCAGCCGTGCATGAGGTGGATGCCCTGTCGGAACGCGGCGTCGAGGATGTTCTCGTCCTCGCCGACTTCCATTTCTAGGTTGACGGGCTCGAAGTTGATCTTGTGTGAATCCGCCACGATGGGGTCTCCTGGGCTCACGAGCTGATGGATGCGGTGGGGACGGCGGGTGGCACCGCGCTGGGGGTGCGGCAAAGTGCCACCCGCCGTTGGCCTTACGAGACCGGGACTCCGCCGGCGCGGTAGGCCGCGACGTGGGCTTCGCGTTCGGCGTCCGACATCTGGTTCAGCAGCACGTTCGGGCTGTTGAACGTGTTGCCCCGCACGTCGTCCAGGGTCCACATCTTCGACGGATCCAGATTCAGGTGCGGTTGGCCGACCAGGGTCTTGCCGTCGTCGCGGACATAGCCGAGGTCGCTGACGATGTCGGCCAGATCCTTGCCGTGGTGCAGCGTCTCCCATTCCCGGAAACCGGTGAGCCGGCCCATGTTCGGGGTGTCCCTGCCCTCGTACTCGCTGCGGAAGGCGACCGCATCGGTCCAGTGGCACGTCTCCGAGCAGTAGGTCTTCCACTGCCCGTCGACCTTGTCGACGATCATGTCCTCGCGGATCAGCGCCGGCACCATGCAGGTCCAGCACCGGTGCGGGTATTGGTAGCCGACCTCCTCGAACGCGATGGGCTTGTTGCGCCCCGGGTAGGCGAGCCGGTTGTAGGCCTCCCACCACTTGCCGTACTTCGAGTACCAGCCCGGGTACTTGTGTTCGAACCATTCGAAGTCGGTGTCGGTCATGGTGTCGATGCGCCAGTAGTTGACCGGCCAGCCGGTGGCGAAGAACCGCGCCACCTCGTGCACGTAACCCTTCTCGGTGATTCGCTTCCACGCCTCCTCGACCAGGTCGTGCGGAATCGTCAGGCCGTACTTCTCCAGTGGCAGAAGGTAACTGCGGTAGTAGTCGTCGTAGATCCACCGCCGCCACATCTCCGCATAGCTCTCGCGGTCCTTGCGCCGGTCCTTGGTGCCGTACTCGATGAACGTGCCGATCGCGGCGTCGACCACGCAGTGGTTGTTCCACCAGGCGTAGCGCAGGTCGCGCTCCAGCAGCGGCCGGTTGCGTTCGTCGGCCAGTGCCATCAGCAGGATCGAGTAGCCGTTGGAGATGTGCCGGGACTCGTCGGACTGCACCGAGTGGAACACCGTGGGCAGCAGGTAGTCGCCGTTGGCGGCCGCTTCATCGGGCATGGCGACGAAAAGGGTGTTGGTGAAGGCGGTTTCGGCGACGACGGTCAGGTAGATGTTGGCGGCGGTGATGGCGTCACCGGTGATGAAGCCCTCGCCGAACTGGCGGCCGATGGTGCCCGCGTAGTTGTTCGCGAACGCCTTCTCGGTCATGTCGAAGCCGGCCGGGTCGATGTAGTTGTTCATGTACAGCTTCTTGAGGTTCATCTGAATCGTCGAGTGCCGAACCTCGTCGATCATCTGCACGGCCAGGCCGTTGTGGATCTCGGGGTTGGGCACGGCGTCGATGGCCATCGGCATCGCCCTGGCCGCCGAGATCTCCGGGAACGGGATGATCGACAGGAAGAGCTTCTGCCATTCCAGCCAGCGCTGCTGAACCTGGCGGAACATGTTGCCGCGGATCGCGCCGTCCATGGCGCCGTAGACGCGGTTGTCCTTCTCCTCCTCCATCGGGAAGTAGGACCGCATGATCTGCTTGAGCGGGTCCTTCTTGGGAGCCTTCTCGAACGTGTAGTCGGTGCCGAACCGGGTCGCCGGGGTGGCAAACGTCGGCTCCCAGGTCAGTTCGCTGATCTTGGCGTGCGCCTTGGTCAGGCTTTGTCTGCTCAACACGAGCCTCCTGAATAGATGGGCCACTCATCCGCCGGGGGTGGGGACGATGCGCCACTGATGCAACCGTGTGAGCTAGCTCAAATCCGTCTCACTCTGAGACGAACGTCACATCGGGTCGCCCGTGCGATCACGGTCGGCGGAGCGTCGGGGTGGATTCTCAAATTGAGACGACGCAACCGCACGGCCTGCCTAAACTGCGGGTTGCAGCCCTTCCAGACCAGAGGTACAGCCACCGTGGTCAACGATGCCGACACAGCCGTCGGCACGAGGCGCGCCCGAGAACAGTTCCTGACTGCCGGCGCGTTGAGTGTCGGCACCGTGGCACCCAGCGTGCTCAGTTCATGGCGGCGGTCGCGCGATCTTCAGGTGCATCCGGACCGCGTGGAGTTGCCCTACCTGCGCGACCCGGATACCGACACTCCCCTGACCCATGCGGCCGCCCCGGTGCTGCGGCGCATCGCCGAGGATCTGTCGGCCCAAGCCGTCAGCGTGGTGCTGACGTCGGCCGACGGCCTGGTCCTGCATCGGATCGCGGCGGACGCCCAGATCGAGCGGATGCTCGACGACGTCCACCTGGCCAGGGGTTATAGCTATGCCGAGGAGTTCGCGGGCACCAACGGCATCGGGACCACCCTGGAGACGGGGCAACCGGCCTTCATCCGTGGCAGCGAGCACTACGTGGGGACGCTGAGCCAGTTGGCGTGTGCGGGATCGCCGATCCGCGAACCCGTCACCAAGCGCATCCTCGGCGTGATCGACCTGACGTGCTGGGCCAGTCAGGCCGATCCCCTGCTCTTCGTGCTGGCCAAGAGCGCGGGCAGCCAGATCGAGGATCGCATCCGGGCGATGAACAACGAGACCGAGACCGCGCTGCTCGACGCCTATCTGCAGCAGAGCCGGCGCTATCCGGCCGGCGTGCTGGCGCTCGGCGGCGACGTCGTGCTGATGAATCCCTATCTGCGGCAATCCCTGAACGCCGCCGACCAGACCGCGCTGCTGGACCACGCCGCCGAGCTGAGGCGCTCGGCGTTCGCCGCGACGGCCGTGGCCACCCTGCCCAGCGGTACCTCGGTGAAGATCTCGACCGCCGAGCGCATTGCCGTCGGGGTCCGCAACGACAGCATCGTCTTCCACGTGTCACTTCACGTGACCGCGAGCGTCCCGGTCCGCAGCGCGCAGCCGATCCCCCGATTGGCCGGCCGGAGCAGCTCCTTCCGGCGTAGCTGCCAGCAGGTCGAACGCTGCTACCGCGACCGCGAATGGGTGGTGATCGAGGGGGAACGTGGTTCGGGGCGGACCCGCCTCGGCCAGGCAGTGGCCCAGTTCGTCAGCCCCGAGCGCACCATTCGCGTGCTGCGGGCCGAATCGTTCGACACGGCAGAGGCCTTCGTCGGCGAGTTCGAGGCGGAGACCGACGGCGAGGACTTCGCCGTGATCGTCGCCAACGTCGACGAGCTTCCCGACGACGCGTTCGAACCGCTGGCCGCCGTCCTGCAACTGCGTGCGGGCCACGGTTGGATCGCCGCAACGACGAGCACCGACCGCAATTCGCCGTTGGTGGACATGCTGATCTTTCCCTTCTTCACCCATACGGTCACCGTCCCGGCGCTGCGGCACCGGATCGAGGACTTGACCGAACTGGTGCCCATGCTGCTCAACGAACTGACCCGCGGCGAGGTCGGGATGGACCGCGAGGCGATGCGGCAACTCGGCAAGTTGCCGTGGTCTGGCAACATCACTCAGCTTCGAAACGTGTTGGCCGAAGCGGTATCCCGGCAGCGGTCCGGCGTGATCGGCATCGACGGACTGCCCGCCGAGTGTCGTTCGATCACCCGACGCAAGCTGACCCGGCTGGAGGCCATGGAGCGCGACGCGATCGTGCGCAGCTTGTCGGAGAACGACGGCAACAAGGCCGACGCCGCGGAGGCGCTGGGCATGTCGCGCGCCACCATCTACCGCAAGATCAGAGACTTCGGCATCGCCTAGCAAACCGCGCATTCCCTGAGAATCGCGTGTGGAAAATGGCGCTTCGTATACCTGGAGGGGTATTACGGAGGTATGCCGATTTCTTGTCCCCCCACCCCCTCGACCGACCGCGGAGCCCCACTATGACCGGGGTCACCGCTCCACTCTGGGTCGCGTTGCCGATCGGCGCCGCCTTCGGCGTGATCGCGGGCATGTGGGGAATCGGCAACCCCGAGACCGTCATTCGCACTGCCCGCCTGGTCGACCGGTTGGTCCTTGGCTGCTTCTTGTTCGTGACGGCAGTGGGCTCGGTCCTGCTCTACGGCCTGCACACGTTCGGGGTGCCGCTGCACTTCGCCCCCAAACCGCTCTACGTCTTCGGCATCATCGTCGGGGGCGTGCTCTTCGGCGCCGGAGCCGCCATCAGCGGCTACTTCCCCGGCACGGCACTGATCGCGCTCGGCGAAGGCCGGCGCGACGCGCTGGCCGCGATCCCGGGCGGGCTGCTTGGAGCGGCCGCGTGGACGGCGCTGTTCGGAACGCCCTTGGGCCACTGGCTGACCACCACCGCCAACTTCGGCGGAATCGTGGCCGGCGGGCACCTCCACGATCCGGCCACGGGCCGAATGCTGGCCATCGCGATCGGCTACGCGATAGTGGCCTTGACACTGCTGAAGTACTTGCCGCGCTTTCGCGGTGGCGAGCGCTGTTGCCTTCGCGAGCTCCGCGGGTCGCCGAACTCCGCCTCCGCACTCGACAACCGCATGAAGGGCGACACCATTGCGTTCCTGTACGAGGGCGCGCTGCAACGGCCCGGCCGGCGGAGCACGTGGTTCGAGCGGGCCTGCCGCGAGCAGGTGGCGCACCCCGCCTTCTTCGCCCGCACGATCACCGCGGTGGGCATCGGGGTGGCCACGCTCACGGTGCTCTCGATATTCCTGCGCCAACCGTTCGGCCAGTCCACCACCTATTCGTGGGTGGTCGGCGAGCTGTTCATGCCCGATTCCGCCTACTCCCGCCAGGTCATCCACGGCATCGGCTGGGAACCGTTCAGCGACCTCGGGGTGCTGGTCGGGGCCTTCCTCGCCGCCTACTTCATCAGCCGCCGCTTCACCGGGTTCCGACCCGTCGTCCCGCCGTCCTGGCGCAACCGGTTCGGACCCGGACAGGGCAAGCGCGCGGTCGCGGTGTTCATCGGCTCGTTTCTGACCCTGTTCGGCGCCAGGATGGCCGGCGGGTGCACGAGCGGCCACATCCTCAGCGGCGGCATCCAACTGTCGGTGAGCGCCTGGGTGTTCGCCGGCTCGGTGCTGGCGGCGATGTTCGTCACCGCCCGGCTCGTCTACCGGGATGCGAACTGGCTGATCACCCCTGCGGAGGACGAGCAGGTGACGGTCGCCGCGGCGTAGGCCTCGACTCCATGAAAACAGCCCTTCACCTGGGCGAGCAGGTGAAGGGCTGTGGCGGTGGCGGAGGGATTTGAACCCTCGGACGGGGGTTACCCGTCACACGCTTTCGAGGCGTGCTCCTTAGGCCGCTCGGACACGCCACCGCGGGCGAGCTTACCGGGGGCGGGCCGCCGGCCATAATCGCCTGGTCACGCCCAAGGACGAGGCTCAGCGCTGGCGGGCGAAGAACTCCTCCAGCGGCTTGGCGCAGGCTTCGGCCAGCACCCCGCCACGCACCTGCGGCCGGTGGGTCAGCCGCCGGTCGCGCACCACGTCCCACAGCGATCCGACGGCTCCGGTCTTGGGCTCCCACGCGCCGAATACCAGCCGGCCCACCCGGGCCATCACCAGCGCGCCCGCGCACATCGTGCAGGGTTCGACGGTCACCGCCAGGGTCGCGCCCTCCAGCCGCCAGCCGTCCCCGGCCACCCGGGCAGCCGCGCGCAACGCCAGGATCTCGGCGTGCGCGGTCGGGTCCCCGAGCTCTTCGCGCGCGTTGGCGGCGCGGGCCAGTTCGGTGCCGTCGGCGGCGACGACGACCGCGCCGATCGGCACGTCACGCGGGTCGGCCGCCGCGGCCGCTTCCAGCGCAAGGCCGATGAGCTGCTCGTCGGTCACCGATCGAGTTTGTCCAGCACCGCCGACAGTTCGTCACCGAAGCCCATTTCCTGGGCGATCCGAGCCAGCTGCTCGTCGGCGTACTCGTCGTCGGCGAGGATGACCCCCAGCAC
>JAHFVB010000609.1 GCA_023264755.1 Mycobacterium sp.
ACCGGCGGCGGCTTCGGCGGTTGCGTCATCGCATTGGTTCCCGTCGACCGCTCGGCCACCGTCGCAGCTGCGGTCCGCCAGGCCATGGTCGGCGCCGGCCAACCCCAGCCGACGATCGTGCCGACCGTCGCCGGAGCGGGGGCCTCCAGCGAAGCTTTCATATGACTTTCATAGCCGCGCCTTGGGCCACCATTAGCTCGCGCGAGCACTCTTGAACCATGAGCACTCCCGTTGCGCGGCGACCCCGACTCGGTGCCCACGCTGCGCGTCCCACGCACGCGGATCGACGCCGATTCGCACTGACCTCGGCCATCGCGGCCGTGAGCGTGTCCCTCTTGTTGCTGCTGAACGACGTCACGGTCGGTCCGGCCTGGGTGTACTGGCTCGGTTCCCTGGTAGCCGTGTCCGCGGCGCTCGGCGTCGTCCTGATGGCCCAGGTGACCTGGGAACGCGCCATCAACGCCGCCGAGTCCGAGGGCCTGGTCGAGGCCGGACCGGCTCGCTAGCCCGGGTTAGCCGCAGTTGGCCTTGAAGTCGCGCATCGGTTGGCGGACCCCGGCCAACTCGGCTTGCGTCTGCGGGTTGGCGGCGAAGTACGCCGTCACCGCGGCACGGGCCTGGTCCCTGGACTGACCCCGGAGGCTGGAGAAGAAGGCGTTCGCATCGGGATGGGTGAAGAAGTAGGCGGCCGTCGCGGTAGCGACGTTGGCCTTGACCGATTCGAAGTCCGCCGCCGAACACCCCGGCGGGGGCGGAGGTGGCGGGTCGGCGAGCGCGGTCGGCGCGAGGCCGAACAACGTGGCACCAGCGATGGTGCCGGCGAAGATCGCCGATACCGCGCGCCGCGCGGCAAATGTCGAGAGCAACAAGGGACTTCTCCTAACTGAGGGCGCCGAGTCGAAAACGGTTGCGGCGGTGGATGGATGGCAGGTGGGCATCGTTAGTGGTGTCCACCACCACCGCCGCCACCACCACTGGTGCCACCCCCACCACTCGGGTGGTTTGGCTGCAGGGAAGTGCCGCCGCCGCTGGGATTGAAGTACCACTCGTCGTCGAACGGGTACTGCGCTTCCGAGGAAACGGGTGGCGGGGAGTCATTGATTTGAACGTTTCCAGGCGTGTCGCAGATGGTGACCGACGGATCGCAGCTGTCGCCCGCAAGCGCAACCGGCGCTGCCGCAATGGCCATCGCGGCACCCGTCACGGCGATCAGCGCCGCCACCCCAGACTTACTCAATGACATGACGCTTCCTTCCGCTCGCCGCCACATGGCGACCGATCAACGGCAAAATACCACTCGGAGCGCCTGCATTCCCGGATCTCGCAAAGCTGGGTAGCGGGAAAGCGATTCGCCGTCAGGTGGCCGGTCAGAGCCGGCGCCGCCGTCATCCTCGCCGCGGCGCCGGCGCGAGCCGTTATCGTGAGCCCCGTGGATGGAACGCCGTTCGGCCGCTACCGGCTGATCGAGTTGCTCGGCCGTGGCGGCATGGGCGAGGTTTGGCGTGCCCACGACAGCACCATCGACCGAGTGGTCGCCTTGAAGATGCTGCTCCCCCACTTTGCCGAAGACCCCACCTTCGAGCAGCGCTTCCGCCGCGAAGCGCGCGCCGCGGCCCGGCTCGACAACCCCCACGTGGTGCCGATCTACGACGTCGGCGAGCTCGACGGCCGGCTGTACGTGACCATGCGACTGATCACCGGAACCGACCTGCAAACCCTGCTCGACGCTGGCCCGCTGGACGCGGAGCGCGCGGTGGCGGTCGTCGAACAGATTGCCTCGGCGCTGCACAACGCCCATCAAGCGGGGCTGGTCCACCGCGACGTCAAACCGTCGAACATCTTGTTGGACAACGAAGACTTCGCCTACCTGATCGACTTCGGCATCGCCAGAGCCGCCGACGAGACTGGATTGACGTCGGAAGGGGCGGCCATCGGAACCTGGGCCTACATGGCCCCGGAACGCTTCCGCGGCGGGAACATCGAGCCCAGCTCCGACGTCTACGCGCTGGCGTGCGTGCTCTACCAGTGCCTCACCGGCGAAACTCCTTACCCGGGTAGCACTCTCGAGCACATCGCAGTTGGACACATGTTCGTCCCGCCGCCCAGGGCATCCGAGGAACGCCCCACCGTCCCCATCGACTTGGACGACGTCATCGCCACCGGGCTGGCCAAGCAACCCCAGGACCGCTACCCGACCACCGTCCAAATGGCCGCCGCGGCAAGACAAGCGATCGCCAACCCTCCAATTCGTCGACCAGCCGAACATCCGCAGGCGACGGTACGGCGGCGCGTCGACCCGCGCGAAGACGGCTTCACCGACGGTGGCCGCCCGAACCCGCCCGCACCCCCGCCGCCACCCAGTCCCCTGCCTACTCTGCCGCCCGCTCAGCCTCGGCGCCGACGGCCCTCACGCGTTCTGATCGGCGCGCTGGCCACCATCGCGATACTGCTCGTCGCCGTCGCCGCCCTCGCGGCGGTGCCCCTTCTCGATCGCACCACCGCCACCCCACCCGCCGAAACCGTGGCCGTCGGAACCAACTTCACCGGCACCTACCGGGCGGACTACGGCCCCGGTACCGACCTCGAAGGCAAGCCGGTGGCCGGTGCCCCCGCGACGACCACCACGTGGGGTGTCCGCTCGACGTGTGGTTCCGGCGGCTGCGTGGCCACGGCCTCGGTCA
>JAHFVB010000233.1 GCA_023264755.1 Mycobacterium sp.
GCTACTCCCGCAGTGACACTGAGGCGGCGGTGCTTCCGATTGACGGTCATGGTGACTACTCGATTCCTGTGAGTTGGTTGGTTCCCTAACGTTGCCAGGAAGCGTTTACCCACTTGGTCTCGATGTCATGCGCGGCGCGGCGTTGGCTCCGCTAGGTCGGAACCGCGCTGGTCAGCGAATGGATGGTCTGGATCTCGCTGTCCCGATAGGCCTGGCCGTTCGGTTGAAGTAGGTCGTGGAACCACAGCTTGGGCGGGGCCGGGTCGGGGTGATCCCACGTGTCCCACGGGTAGTACGTCTGTGTCTTCCCCGCCACGAAACCCCAGTTGTACGCACCGACATTGCGCCGCTTGGCGATCGGCAGGATGCCCTCGATGGTGCTGCCCAGCGTGCGGGCCAGGTACTCGGTGCACATGATCGGCCGGCCCAGCGGGGCGAGTTCGGCGATCCGGGACTCGAATTCGGCCGGCTTGCCGTAGTTGTGGAACGTGATGACGTCGGAGTTGTCGAGCTGTATTCCCGCGATCGCACTGCGACTTCCGGGATCCCAGCTGCCCTGCCAGACCCCGCTGGTCAGCGGTTGGGCGGCGTTGACCGAACGGGCCCACTGAAAGACCTGCGGCAGCAGCGCGGCCACCAGGTCCTGCTTGTCCGCGCGTTCCACCTTGCGGTACTGCGGTGCGGGGTTGTCGGGCTCGTTCCACAGGTCCCAGCCCAGCACGCGATTGTCATTGCGGAACTGGCTCATCACCCCGATGAGGTAGTCCCGCATGACGGGGACGTAGCTCGGGTCGCCGAGGCGGTCGGCACCGGGGCTTTGCACCCAACCCGAACTGTGCACCCCCGGGGTGGGTGCATGCTGAGCGCCCGGTCGCGGGTGCGGGTCCCAGCACGAGTCGAAGAAGACGAAGAGCGGCTTTATCCCACGGCTGGCCGCGATGGCGACGAACTGTGCCAGCCGACGCTGGAAGCCGGCTCGATCCTGGACCCACAGCAGATCGTGCAGGAAGACCCGGATGGTGTTGAAGCCGACGATTCGGGCGACGCGCAGTTCGTCGTCGATGCGGCGGGGGTCGTAGGTGCCCTGCTGGAACATCTCGAGTTGGTTGACCGCGCTCGCCGGAATGTAGTTCATCCCGACGAGCCACCCCTGGGCCTGGTACCAGGCGTTGGCCCGGTCGGCCGACCACCGGCCCGTCACCTCGGCCGAGGCGCGAGGCAGGCCGACGCTGGGCAAATTGGTCAGGGCCGCACCCGCTGCCACGAGCAGGGGTAGCTTGAGCGCGGTTCGGCGGTGCACCGAGCAACCGTAGTGGCCCCGGCGGCCCGCTTGGGCTTCCGTATCAAACTGCAATCCGCGAGGTTTCCAATCGTTATCCGTCGAGGCCACAGCCTGTCGGGTGCGTTAATTTCTGCGGAAGGGATTGGTGCACAAAGTCTTCGGTTGACGGCCGGTCTACCCTGTCCGCATGAGTAGCGCGCGCGTGCCAGGCGGTGTCGTCCACCAGTTGCCCGCAGACCTGCGTGCGGCCCTGCTCGCCAACGCCACTGCGTTGACCGCCTGGGCCGACATTACGCCCTTGGCCCGCAACGAGTTCATCTGCTGGGTGGAGGACGCCAAGCAAGCGCCGACCCGGGCTCGACGCATCCGCCGTACGCAGGAGGAGTTGGAGGAGGGTAAGCGCAGGCCCTGCTGCTGGCCCGGCTGCAAGCACCGCGAGCGCACTGGCTCCTAGCCCCCGGCAGCGACTTCCTAGCCTTCGGCAGCGACTTCCTAGCCTTCGGCAGCGACTTCCTAGCCTTCGGCAGCGATCCTGGCGCGTTCGTTCATCGAGGCGATGACGCCACCGTCGCTGAGGATGTCGGTGCCGGTGAGATACCCGGCCTTGGCACTGGCGCAGAAGGCGAAGAGCTCGGCCAACTCTTCGGCCGTGCCCCAGCGCGGGACCGCGAAGTCGGCGACCATCGCACCGGCGCCCGCCTGCTCCTCCAGCCTGCCCATCTCGGTATCGATGGAACCCGGGGACACCGAGACGACGCGCAGCCTTCGCCCGTTGAACCGCTCGGCTTGCGACGAGGAGTACCACCTGACGAAGCCCTTGCTCACGGCATAGGCGTATCCGGAACGGGCCTGCTCGGGAATCGCGTTGCAGGCCACGCTCATTTCCGCCAGGAAGGCGGCCTCGTCGGTCAACGCCAGGGGAAACTTGCCCGTCGGCATCAGTTCTGCCGGCATCATGTGGGCCGCCATGGAGGCCACGTTGACGATCGCGGCGGCCTCGCCGACGCACCCGAAGAAGACTTCGTTGACGTTGACCGTGCCGATCGCGTTGGTCCGCATCACGTAGTCGGCGTCGCCCATGCTGGGACTGACGCCCGCGGTGTGGATCACCGAGCTCACCGTTCCGAGTGCAGTCGCCGTCTGGAACAGCCGCTCGACGGCCGACCTGTCGGTGACGTCGCAGTCGACGACCGTGGGCTCGATTCCGAGGTCCTTCAGCGTCGCGGCCGCGGCGGCAAGCCGGTCCGACCTGACGTCGCAGAGCACGACTTCGTGGTCGCGTCCGACGATCTTGGCCGTGGCCAATCCCATGCCGCCCGCGCCACCTGTGACCACCGACACACGTGTCATACCGTGGACGCTATACCGCGCGGTTGCGCGCTAGGCGGCCACGTCAACCTCGACCGCCGACTCCCGAGGTCCGGGCATCGCCTACGCCCGATACGAGAACAGCTCCACATACTGTGCCGTCGTGGCCGGGGTGGAGGCGGTCGAACAACTCAGGGTGTGCAAGTTGACCGTCGCCGTCGACGCGGGACTGATCATCAGCACCGTTGGGGTGCTGAACCAAATCGAGGGCGGCGCAATACAAGCCATGAGTTGGACGCTCAAGGAGCGGGTGCGCTTCGATCGCCACACCGTCACCGGTGACACCTGGGAGCTCCATCCGATCCGACTGAGCGCGCTACGCCGTCGACCTGCTGGATGGTTTCGAAACAACGCCCATGGGGAAGGAAGCTCGACTATGCAGGCAACCGTCAGACCCGAGGCCGAACCCGCCATCGCCGACGTCGCGCAGCGGCACGGGCTATCCCGCGAGGCGGTGGTGACCATGCTGTCGGCCGTCCAGGCCGGTGGCGGCACCATGGCCCAGTTCTCCATTCCCGAGCTCGGTGGGTCCGGGCAATGGATGCGGGGTGGGATGACCATGGTGGGCAACATGTTCGACAACGCACTCAAGGCGCGCGTCGACGCGCTCTGCGGCGAGTTGGCCCAGCTCTTGGCGACCACGCCGGTATTCGCCGCCACGCCCGCCACCGCGGGCCAGTGGTGGCCGGCCGAGCTCGGCGTTCCGAGCGCAACCGGTGGGCAGAACGACGCGCGCTACGCGGTCTTCCCGGCCACCCGGCGGCTGGCCATCCAGCTGGGCGGCGTCACGCGCATCTTCGACACCGGCGAGCACCGAATCGGCGGCGTCCAACAGCAACAGGGCGGCCGCCCCGGCACCGTCGGCTTCACCAGTCAGCTCGGCACGTTCGACGTCTCCAGCCTGGCCGAGGTCGGGGCCGAGCCGGCTCAAGCCCCGCAAAAGCCAGCCCAGCAAGAGCCCGCCCCGCAAACCGCCCCCGAGGAACCAGGGCCGGCATCTGGGGACCCGGCAGGCATCGTCGCCGCCATCGAGGCACTGGCGGGACTACACCAGCGCGGCATCCTTTCCGACCAGGAGTTTGCGGCCAAGAAGACCGAACTGCTGGCTCGGCTCTGAACTCGGCGCTGAATCAGGGTTTGAGCATGACCTTGATCGCGCCGTCCTGCTTCTTCTGGAAGATCTCGTAGGCGTGCGGCGCCTCGAGCCGGTCGACGCCTGCGGTCTGCATCATCGTCTTGGCCAACCGCTCGGGCACCAGGTCGACCGCGATGACCCGGTAGCCGAGGTGGCTGGGAGTACGTCGGATAGGTACCCGAACCGGGAATCTGACGGTCCTTCAGCCACCTTGATGTGGGTGAACTGCGCCTGCGTGACGCGCCCTCGCTTACCCGCCACCGGGGATGTGAAACATGCTGCCGCCCCGGTGACGTAGGGCGAGCCCGCCAGTAGGTTGGCACCGCAGGACGACGGAGACGGGGGCGGACGTGGCTGAAGCGGCTTCATCGGTGCTGGAGCGGCTGCCCGTCAGCAGCTGGCACTGGCGGCTGGTGGTGTTGGTCGGGCTTGGCACGTTCTTCGATCTGTACGAGGTGTTCCTCGGCGGGGTGCTCGCTCCGGTGCTGGCCAAGGAGTTCGGGCTGGGGTCGACGGGTAAGGCGCTCGTCATCGCGGCCGGTTTCGCTGGCATGTTCGTCGGGGCCAACGTGCTGTCGATCGCGGCCGACCGGCTGGGCCGCCGTCGCGTCTTCATTCTGAATTTGCTTGTCTATTCCCTCTTTTCGTTGGCCGCGGCCTGCTCGCCCAATATCGAGACGTTCCTCGTCCTGCGCTTCCTGGCCGGCCTGGGCCTGGGCGCGGAACTCGTCCTTGTCGATGCCTACCTGGCCGAGTTCATGCCGGGCCGGGTGCGCGGACGGATGACGGCGTGGGCGTACACCATCGGTTTCCTCGGCGTGCCGCTGGCGGCCTTGCTGGGCGGCCGGCTCGTCGCCCACCAGGTGTTGTTGGGCCTCGACGGGTGGCGTTGGCTGTTGATATTCGGCGGGCTCGGGGCGGTCCTGGTGCTGGCCTTGCGCACTCGGTTGCCGGAGTCCCCACGCTGGCTGGAGAGCCGCGGCCGCGACGCGGAGGCGCGAGCGGTGGTCGACTCGATCGTGCGGGAGGCCGCTCCCGAACCGGTCGCGCCGCCCCCGTCACCCGGACCGGGTGCGGCCGAATCCGGTGACGAAGCGCGCAGTGTCGGCGAAGTATTGCGAATTGCGTTCCGGGACTATCGGTCTCGAACCGTGATGCTGGTGATCTTCCAGGTGCTGCAGACCGTGGCCTACTACGGTTTCGCGACGCTGGCCCCGCTGGTGCTGGTGGGCAAGGGGTTCACCATCACGGAGTCGCTGGGCTATGCCGCCCTGAGCTTCGCGGGGTACCCGCTGGGCTCGCTGGTATCGGTCGCGCTGGTGGAGCGCTTCGAGCGCAAGTACCTCATCATCACCTCGGCAGTGGGGATCGCGTTGTGCGGCATCGCGTTTGCCGCCGCCGAGCACGTCGTGGTGATCGTCCTGGCCGGCTTCCTGCTGACCGCGATCTCGAATGTCTTCTCCAACGCGTTCCACGTCTACCAGGCCGAGATCTTCCCGACCGCCATCCGGGCCACCGCGGCCGGGGTGGCCTACTCGTTGTCGCGCGCGACCTCCACGGTGCTGCCCTTCGTCGCCGTGCCCGCGCTGACGACGCTGGGCCCGGTCGCGGTCTTCTCCGGTTCAGCGGTGTTGATCGCGCTACTGTGCCTCAACGTCGGGCTGCTCGGTCCACGCAGCACGGGGCTTCCTCTGGAGCAGGTGCAGCGCACGCCGTGACACCTCCCGAACGGCGTTGGCCCACTGGTCAATTGCTGTGGAGTCGCTGTGTGACGCAAAGTACCCTCGCCGCGGGAACAATGCCCGGCTGACCGAAGTTGCGGGTACAAGTGCCCGTCCTCAAACTGAACGACCGAATTCCCACGAGTACGACCGCCAGTACGACGCTGTCCAACCGTCCCGAGGGACGAGAACGGAAACGACTGATGCGTCAGGGCCCACTCGCCGGGCGGTACCCGGCCGTGGCCGCCATGGTGACGCTGGCGTTGATCCCCTACCTGGCGCTGTCGGCGGCCTTCGACCCGCTGGTACCGATCATCTCCGAGCAGTTGCACATGAGCACCCAGGCCCTGAGCCTCAGTTCGGGCCTGGGCAATGCCGCCTATGCGGTCGGCACGGTGCTGGCGGTTCAGTTCGCCCAGCACCTTCCACAACGCAGAATGCTCTTGGGTTATGCGGTCGTACTTGTGGTGGGTTCGGTGCTCGCCGCCGCCGCGCAGAACGCCGGCATGTTCATCTCCGGGCACGTCCTGCAGGGCTTGGCCACCAGCATGCTGTTGATCGCCGCCGCTCCGCCGCTGACCATCGGCTTCCCGAAGGCCAAACTGCGCCACACCGCCGTGATCATGAACATGTGCGTGTTCGGCGCCGTCGCCCTCGGCCCGTTCGTCGGCGGCGCCCAAGCCGAAGCGCACGCCTGGCGACCGCTGTTCTGGATCGTGGCGGCAGTCGCATTCCTGGCGCTCGTGATGGCCGCGTTGACGTTCGACGATGCCCCGCCCGCCGACCCCGACGCACCGCGCGACCTGTGGGCCATCGCGCTGGCCGCAGCCGGGTGCGCCGCGGGCTTCATCGGCGCCGCCCAACTCACCACCCACGGCTTCACCGACGCCGCGGTGACGGTGCCACTGTTCGGCGGCCTGGCGCTGATCGTCGTGCTGATCGTCTACCAATTCCGCACCCCTCGCCCGCTGCTGACCATTCGCACGGTGCTGACCAGTTCGATCCCCGTCGCCGGTGTCGGGGTGGCCCTGTTCGCCGCGGCCGCATCGGTGGCCGCGACCGCGCTGACGGCCAATGTGCTGTTGCAGACCTACAGTCCGGTCCACGTGGGCCTGCTGTACCTGCCCGAGCTCGGCGGCGCGATCGTCATGGCGTTCGTCTTCGGCGCCGTCATCACCCGGCGGGCGATGCACTACCTTCCGCTCGTCGGAATGGCGTTGCTCGCCGCCGGGATCGTGACCTTCCAGTTCGCCCTTCCGGCCAACCAACCGCTGGTTCTGCTCGGGGCGGCCCTGACCGGACTGGCCCTGGGTGCGACCGTGGCACCCGCGTTGTTCGTGGCGGGGTTCTCGCTGCAATCGGCGAGTCTGCAGCGCGTCTTCGCGATCATCGAACTGCTCCGGGCGGTGGCCGCCTTCATGGTGGCGCCGATCTTCGCGCACTTCGCCGTGACGGCCGCAGCGGATCTCGCGACGGGCACCGGGTATGCGTTGTGGATCGGGTTGGGGCTCGCGATCGGAGGCGCGGTGTTCGGCGTCGCGATCTACGCGCTGAGCGGAGCCCGGCCGCAGCGCCCCGACTTGGACGAGTTCCTCGATGGCGACTCCCCGGCCTGGTACTCGCCTCCGCTATTGGCCCGGATTCGTTCGGGCGCAACGTCGCCCGGCCCCGGCCTCGCCGTCCAACGAGTGCCGCGCACCGCCGCCACGCTGGAACGCTGCGCCCCCGGCGAGGCGGGACCGGTGTTGTTCGCCTACGACGGGTCCGAGCTGGCAGCCGATGCCATCGCCCAGGCCGCCGCCCAGCTGCCGCCGCGGCGCAAGGCACTCGTCGTCTGCGTCTGGCAGCCCGTCGACGTCGGCTTCACCCCGACCGACCCCAAGCAGTTCAACGCCGATCGGGCCACCGAGGTCCGCCAGGCCGCGGAGCGAGCAGCGGCCCATGGCGCGGAGCTGGCCCGGGAGGCCGGGTTCCTCGCCCAGAGCACGGCAGTCGAGTCGGCGCCCACCTGGAAGGGCATCGTGGCGGCGGCCGAGGAGCACCAGGCCAGCTTGATCGTGCTCGGACCGCACCGGCGCAATGGACTGCTCGGACACCTTCAGGGCAGCGTTGCGGCCGCGGTGGTCGCGCACACCGCCACGCCCGTGCTCATCATCCCGCAGGGGAATACGCGATCCCCGGTTCCTGCTGAGGCTGAAGGTGTCCAATCCAAT
>JAHFVB010000234.1 GCA_023264755.1 Mycobacterium sp.
TGCGTTAGAGCCCGGGCAGGCAGTTGAGCAGCGGAATGCAGGGCGGTTGCGGCGGCCGCGGCGGCCCGGGTGGCTGGCCGGCGATGATGACCGGATTGGTATCCGGGGAGTTCGGATCGAAGTAGAAGGTGTGGCAGACGGTCATGTCCCAGTTCGGTATCCCCCGCATCCCCGCGCCCGGACACCACAGTTGGGCGCAGACGTCGTTGGCGTCACACCCGTTCGGAGGTCCCTCGGGCGGCGCGCACCGCGGCTCCCGGAAATTGGCCGGGGAGCACTCGGGCACGGCCTGAGCGACCCCCGCGGCGAAGACCAGGCCGGCCACTCCCCAACCACCGGATACGAGTGCGGCGATCGCCAACGCCGCTGCCGATCGGTTCGCGCTACTCATCGCCACCTCCAGTTGCCTGGCTGCCGAAGTGGCCGCCTGCCACCAGGGTGTCGAGGTGCTCTTGGAGGATTCTTGGCGACGGCTTCTAGCCGCTTTCGTGCTTCATCAGCCGCTCGACGTACTTGGCGATGACGTCGACCTCCAGGTTGACCGGCGTGCCCACGGCGGCCCGACCAAACGTCGTCAACTCCAGCGTGGTGGGAATCAGCGAGACCTCGAACCAGTCCGCGCCCACCGCCGACACGGTCAGCGAGATGCCGTCGACCGTGATCGATCCCTTTTCGACGACGTAGCGCGACAGGGCGTCGGGCAGGGCGATCCGGACCACGTCCCAGTGCTCCGACGGCGTGCGTGCGACGACGTGCCCGGTGCCGTCGACGTGGCCCTGCACGATGTGGCCGCCGAGCCTGCTGTTGACCGCGGCGGCGCGTTCCAGGTTGACCCGGCTGCCGACCCCGACGGCCCGCAGGCTCGAGCGGTTCAGGGTTTCGGCCATCACGTCGGCGGTGAACGCGCCGTCGCCGAGGACGTCGACGACCGTCAGGCACACCCCGTTGACGGCGATCGAGTCGCCATGACCCGCATCGGAGGTGACGAGCGGACCGCGGATGACGAATCGGGCCGCATCCGCGAGGTCGTCCTTGCCGACGACCTCACCGAGCTCCTCGACGATTCCGGTGAACATGTGATGAAGCTTAGGGCCGCCGTCCGAAACGACGTGTCGTGCCACCGGTTGCCCTCGCCGTGGGGACGGCGTGATTCGGGTGCCTGGTCGGACGCAACGCGACCCGACGACCCGGGCAGCGCGCCGTCGCCGTCATCGACGATCGGGGGCCGAATCCGCAGTTCAACCGCCGTCCCCGCCGAGCTCGGAGGCCCCCGAGCGGCCGGTCCACTCCAACGCACCCTCTACGATGAGGTCATGCAGACGCGCCCCAGGCTTGCCGTGCTCATTTCGCTGTTCACTGCTTTGGTGACCGCACTCGTACTGACTTCGGGGTGCTCGTCGGACAAGAAGTCCAGTGAGCCGCTGCCGGATGCCGCAACCCTGTTGAAGGACTCCACCGCCACCACCAAGGCTCAACAGAGCGCGCATCTGGTCATCACCGTCACCGGCGAGATCAAGAAGCTCCCCATCACGTCGTTGACCGGCGATCTGACCAACACTCCGGCCGTGGCCGCTTCGGGCAAGGCCGACATCACCGCCCTCGGCACCAAGCTGGAGGGCGTGGGATTCGTCGTCATCGACGGCACGCTGTACGGCGCGCTCACCCCCGACAGCTGGACCGACTTCGGACCCGCCGCCGACATCTACGACGTCTCGGCGATCCTCAACCCGGACCGGGGTCTGGCGAATCTCCTGGCCAACTTCTCCGACCCCAAGGCCGTCGACCGGGAGAACGTCAATGGCGTCGACACCATCAAGGTCACCGGCACCGTCGCGCCGCAGGGCGTCAACGGCCTGCTCCCGCAGCTCGCGGCCACCGCGCCGATGCCGGGCACCGCGTGGATCAGCGCGGCCGACGATCACAAGCTCGTTCAGGTCAAGGTCGAGCCGGCTCAGGGCACCAGCATCCAGCTGACAACGTCGGACTGGGGCAAGCCGGTGACGGTCACCAAGCCCGCCGTCTGATGGCTCACGGAACCCAGACTCCGTCCGGCGCCGGCCGGCGGATAGCGATCACGGCCGGGGGCCTCGCAGTGCTCCTCGGGGCACTCGACACCTACGTGGTCGTGACGATCATGACCGACATCATGCGAGACGTCGGTATCGCCGTTAACAAGATTCAGCAGGTCACCCCCATCATCACCGGGTACCTGCTCGGCTACATCGCCGCGATGCCGCTGCTCGGCCGGGCGTCCGACCGATTCGGTCGCAAGCTCCTGCTGCAGGTCAGCCTCGCCGCCTTCGCGATCGGTTCCGTGGTCACCGCACTGTCGACGGACCTCACCACGTTGGTGATCGGCCGGGTCATTCAAGGCACGGCCGCCGGCGCGCTGCTGCCCGTCACGTTGGCGCTGGCCGCCGACCTGTGGGCGCAGCGCAACCGGGCCGCCGTCCTCGGCGGCATCGGTGCGGCGCAGGAACTCGGCAGCGTGCTCGGTCCGCTCTACGGCATCGCCGGCGTGTGGCTGTTCCATCACTGGCAGTCGGTGTTCTGGATCAACGTGCCACTGGCACTTGCGGCGATGGCGATGATTCAGGTCAGCCTGCCGGGGCGGCAGAAGACCGACGCGGTCGAGAAGGTCGACGTCGTCGGTGGGCTGCTGCTCGCCCTCGCACTCGGACTGGCCGTCGTCGGGATGTACAACCCGACACCGGACGGCAAGCAGGTGTTCCCGAGCTGGGGGCTGCCGCTGCTGGGCGGCGCACTGCTGGCCGCCATCGCCTTCTTCGGGTGGGAGAAGTTCGCGCGCACCCGGCTTATCGAGCCCGCGGGCGTGCGCTTCCGGCCGTTCTTCGCCGCCCTCGGCGCCTCCCTGGCCACCGGCGCTGCCCTCATGGTCACGCTCGTCAACATCGAACTATTCGGTCGTGGCGTGCTCGGCCAAGATCAGAACGAGGCGGCGTTCCTGCTGCTGTGGTTCCTGGGCGCGCTTCCGATCGGCGCTCTGCTCGGCGGATTCATCGCCACCAAGATCGGCGATCGCATCGTTGCGTTCGTGGGGCTGCTGATCGCCGGCGGCGCGTACTGGTTGGTCTCGCACTGGACGGTCGACGTGCTCTCCGCACGCCACGATCTGGGGCTCTTCACGGTGCCCACCTTCGACACCGATCTCCTGTTGGCGGGCATCGGGCTGGGCCTGGTGATCGCCCCCCTTACGTCGGCTACGCTGCGCGTCGTGCCCGCCGCACAGCACGGCATCGCCTCGGCGGCAGTGGTGGTGGCTCGAATGATCGGGATGCTCGTGGGCATCTCCGCGCTAAGCGCCTGGGGGCTCTACAAGTTCAACCAATTCATGCAGCACCTACCTCCGGAGTCAGCGAAACGCTGTGCGGGGCTGGGGCCGTTCCAGGCCGTCGCGTGCAAGTCCCGCGAGGCCTACGTGCTTCAGTACGCGCAGATCTTCGAGATCACCGCGCTGGTGTGCGTGCTCGGAGCGGTGTTGGGCCTACTGATCGCCGGTCGCAGGGAACACGCTGACGATCCCGACTCGGAAGTCGAAATCGTCAGCGCCAACAACTAATTCGGCTCAGCAGCGCTCGACACCGGGGCCCATCGACTTGAACTCGACGCGCTCGCGAGAGTCCGTCGTGCTCAGCACCGCACGTAGCGGGCGGCACACCATCTGTCGAATGGCGCTGTGATCGACCGGGCGAAAACTGAGCCAGTCCTGCAATGCAGTCATGCTCATCGTCCTTTGCGATTGGTAGCCGGACCGGGTGGCCCGGCAGCTAACTCGATTTTACCGGGATCGGTCGTCCCGAACCGGTCCCCAGAGCCCGCCGCGGGTCTCGAACCGATAACGAGTCACCAAATGTTGACCCGAACCGGGTGACGCCAGTCACATTGGGGGCCAATGGAATTCCACGTCTCATGGATGTCGACCCAAACCGCCGAAGCTAGTTGGGGACCAGGCTCATGCGCACATCCGGCCCAACTTGGTCGATGCCGTCGAACCGCCAGCGCTGCGCGTGCGCGATGCTCAGCACGCCGACGTCGTCGACGGCAGTGATCGGGCCGCCCAACAGAATCGGGGCTACGTAGGCCACGATCCGGTCCACCACCCCGGCCCGCAGAAACGCCCCGGCCAACGTGGGACCACCCTCGATCAGCACGTCGACGCGATCCGACATCGCCTGCACGACCTCGTGCGGGTCGCGGGTGCGGATGACCATCGTCCGGGAGTCGTCGTTGAGCACCCTTGCCTCCGAGGAGATTTCCCGCTTGCCGACCACGACGCGCAACGGCTGCCGTTCGGTCAACCCGCCGTCGGGCCGCCGTGCCGTCAAGGCCGGATCGTCGACGAAGACGGTGCCGGTGCCGACGATGATCGCATCGGCCACGGCGCGTCGCCGGTGCACGTCGGCCCGGGCCGCTTCGCTGGTGATCCATTGGCTGCTGCCGTCCGCCGCCGCACTGCGACCGTCGACACTGGTCGCGAACTTCCAGGTGAAGTGTGGTTTGCCGGTGCGCTGCTTGTGCAGCCATTCCCGCAGCGCCCCGCCGGCGACCTCGTCGGCGAGCACCCCGACGACGACGGTCACCCCGGACTCGGCGAGCCGCGTCGCCCCAGCGGCGGCGACGGGATTCGGATCCTTGACCGCATAGACGACTGACGAAACCCCGGCAGCGAGCAGGGCATCGACACAGGGCGGCGTGCGGCCGTGGTGATTGCACGGTTCGAGCGTGACCACCGCGGTACCGCCCCTGGCCCGCTCCCCTGCGCGCCGCAACGCGATCACCTCGGCGTGGGGGCCGCCGACCGGTTGAGTCGCTCCGACCCCGGCGATGTCGCCATCGCGATCCAGGATTACCGCTCCGACTGGCGGATTGGGATACGTCGTGCCCTTGACCTGGTCGCCCTGCCCGATGGCGAGCCGCATCGCGGCCTCTGTGTTCATGCCGTCAAGTGCTTGGAAGCTGCCGCCGCCTGCCGCCGCAGCGACTCCACCGCGACGGCCGGATCAGCTGCGCTGTAGACCGCGGAACCCGCGACGAAGCAGTCCACGCCCGCCTCGGCCGCGGCTTCGATGGTGTCGGCATTGATGCCGCCGTCGATCTCCACCACGATGGTCAGTTCGCCCGCGTCGACCAGGCGGCGGACCGCCGAGACCTTGGACAGCACCTCCGGCATGAACTTCTGGCCGCCGAAGCCCGGTTCGACGGACATGATCAGCATGGTGTCGAATTCGCGGAGCAGCTCCAGGTAGGGCTCGATCGGAGTGCCCGGCTTGACGCTGAGCCCGGCCTTCGCCCCGGCCGCGCGGATGTCACGGGCCACCGCGACCGGGTCGTCGGAGGCTTCGGCGTGGAACGTCACGTTGTAGGCGCCGGCCTCGGCGTAGGGCGGCGCCCAGCGGTGCGGATCGTCGATCATCAGGTGACAGTCCATCGGGATGTCGGTCACCTTCAGCAGACTCTCCACCACCGGGAGGCCCAGGGTGAGGTTCGGCACGAAGTGGTTGTCCATCACGTCGACGTGCAACCAGTCGGCACCCGCTACGGCGGCGGTTTCGTCGGCCAGCCTGGCGAAGTCGGCGGCCAGAATGGACGGGGCGATCAGCGGTCCTGACATGGCGGTCAGCGTAGCGGTTGGCCGAGCCGCTACTGCACCTGCAGCGCGGCGGCGAACATGGCATCCGTCCCGTGCCGGTGCGGCCAGAGCTGTACGTGGGGCCCGGGACCGACGTCGGTGGCCGGGTCGAACAGGGGCCTGGTGTCGATGGCCTTGACGGGCTGACGACGAACGGCATCGGCCACCACGCCGACCGTCTCGGCCAGGTGCGGCGAGCACGTCGCGTACAACACCACCCCGCCGGGCCGGGTGAGTCCGATGGCGGCGGCGAGCAACTCCTTCTGCAGCTTCGCCAGCCCAGGGACGTCGCTGGCCTGACGCCGCCAGCGAGCCTCTGGACGACGCCTGAGGGCGCCCAGGCCGGTGCACGGCGCGTCGACGAGCACCCGGTCGAACGAGCCGGGCGCCAGTCCGGTGTCGCGGCCGTCGACCCGGAGTACGTCGACGTCGAATCCTCGGACGTTCTTCTCGACGAGTTCGGCCCGGTGCGCGGCCGGCTCCACGGCCGTCACCCGCGCCCCGGAGGCCACGCCCAGTGCGGCTAGCAGTGCGGTCTTGCCCCCGGGACCGGCGCACAGATCGAGCCAGCGGCTGTCGCCGCCGTCGATGGGCGCCATGGTCAGCGCACGGGCCACGAGTTGGCTGCCCTCGTCCTGCACCTGGGCCAGTCCGTCTCGAAGCGGGGCCAGCCGTCCCGGGTCGCCCCCGGGCAGGTAGACCGCGTACGGCGAGTAGCGGCCGACCTCGCCGTCGACCGCGCTTGCGAGCTCCTCGGCGGTCATCGCCCCTGGCCGCGCGGCCAAGTGGACCAACGGTCGCTCGTTGTCGCTGGCCAACAGGGCCCCCAGCTGCCCGGCCTCGGCGCCGAGCGCGTCGGAGAAGGCTTGCGCGATCCACCGCGGATGCGCGTTCACGAAGGCGATGTGGCCGACCGGATCGGTGGCGGCTGAAGGCGCGAGCTCCTCCACCCAGGACTGCTCGTCGCGCGCCGCGATGGTGCGCAGCACACCGTTGACGAAACCCGCACGTGCCGAATCGAATTCGATGGCCGCCTGCTCGACGGTGGTGTCGACGGCGGCATGGGCGTCGACCCGGGTGCGCAACAGTTGATAGGCACCGAGTCGGAGTAGCTCCAGCAGCACCGGGTCGATCTGTTCGACCGGGCGATGCGCCGCACTGGAGATGACGGCGTCCAGCACCCCGATCGCACGGCAGGTGCCGTAGGTCAGTTCAGTGGCAAAGGCCGCATCCCGACCCGTGATTCCGCGTTCGCGGAGCAGTGCGGGCAGCGCGAGGTTGGCGTAGGCATCGCGTTCGGAGACCGCGCGCAGGACGTCGAAGGCAGCCAGCCGGGCGGGGTCGAACGGGGTGCGACGCTGCTGGCGTCGCGGACCCTGCGGGGATCGGTTCGGAGGCTTGCTCATTGGGCCCGCACATCCTCGTCGAGCCGAGCGCCGCGCGCCCAGTCAGCGGCCTTCATCCACTTCTTGCCCGGCGGTTGGAGCTCGCCCAACACGACCGGCACCGAGCCGGTACCGACGTGGACGCCGTCCCGATCGACGTCGATCACACCCGGCGGCAACGGTTCTCGAGCACTGACCTTCACGGGGCCCAGCTTCACTCTTAGTTCTCCGATCGATGTCCACGCCCCGGGGTTCGGAGTCACCGCGCGGATGCGGCGGTCCACCACGTGGGCGGGTAGCTCCCAGCGCACGCGGGCCTCCTCGACGGTGATCTTGGGCGCCAAGGTCACCCCGTCGGCGGGTTGCGGGACCGCCGCCAGCGACCCGTCGGCGATGCCGTCCAAGGTGGCCTCGAGCAGCGCCGCCCCCGACGTCGAGAGCCGCGTCAGCAGCGCCCCGGCCGTGTCGTCGGGCCGGATGGTTTCGGTGACGACGCCGAACACCGGGCCGGAGTCCAGACTCGGCTCGATGCGGAACGTCGTCGCGCCGGTCACGGCGTCGCCGCCGGCGATCGCGGCCTGGACCGGCGCGGCGCCGCGCCAGGCGGGCAGCAGCGAGAAGTGCAGGTTGATCCAGCCCAGTGGCGGTACCGCGAGCAGTCCGTCCCGCAGCAGCGCCCCG
>JAHFVB010000610.1 GCA_023264755.1 Mycobacterium sp.
GCTGTGGGTGTGCACTCGCCGGCTACTGGGTGCGACCACCATCGTCGCCTTCGGCGTGGGCGCCATCTTGATGGGGTTGACCTCCTATGTACCGACCTATCTGGAGGGTTCGCTGGGGGTTGGGCCCGTGGTCGCCGGCCTCGCACTTGCCGCGTTGACCATCGGCTGGCCGGCCAGCGCGGCGGTCGCCGGCAGGCTGTACCTGCGGTGGGGTTTCAAGATCACCGCGCTGTTGGGTGCGACGCTGGTGATCGCGGGAGCGTCGGTGTTGGCAGCGACGGCCCACCGGCCAGACGTCGCCGTCGTGGCGGCGGTGTGCTTCTTGATCGGCGCCGGCATGGGATTGCTGGCGGTGCCGACGCTGATCGCTGCGCAGTCCAGCGTCGAATGGGCGGAGCGCGGCGTCGTGACGGGCGGCAACATGTTCGCCCGCTCGCTGGGTAGCGCCATCGGCGTCGCCGTGTTCGGCGCGATCGCCAACTCGATCTTCGGCCCGGGTGACATCCACTCGGTCGGCCCGACCGCCATCCAGGCCGGTTCCGCTGCGGTGTTCACCGGCGTACTCGTCGTGGCCGCAGCGACCACCATCGCCGTGATCGCGATGCCGCGCACCCCGGCCGCAGGCTAAATCCCCTCCCCCGCAGCGTATTACCCATCCATCAGTTCAACTCCATCAGTTCAACAGAGGTGAAATTGCGCCGCCACCCGACGGCCGCGTCCTACGCTGGCGGCATGTCCATCGAGCCGGCGGCGAAGCTGGCAACGTATGCCAAGCTGGCGCACTTCTGCGTGCTGGCCGGTTTGCTCGCTGCGGCGTTGATGTTTCCGATCGTGGGCGGCATCGGTGTGTTGGCCGGTCGAGCGTCGGGCGTGGTGGTCCAGGAGTCGACGCGGATCCTCGAAGGCGACGTGCCGACCGTGTCGACCATGGTGGACGCGGCGGGCAATCCCATTGCCTGGCTCTACACCCAGCGCCGGTGGCCGGTACCCACCGACCGGATCGCCGACACCATGAAGCTGGCGATCGTGTCGATCGAGGATCGGCGCTTCTCCGAGCACAACGGGGTTGACCTGCCAGGCACCCTGACAGGGCTGGCCGGCTACCTGCAGGGGGGCGACAGCGTGCGGGGCGGGTCGACGATCGAACAGCAGTACGTCAAGAACTTCACCTTGCTCGTCACCGCAAAGACCGATGCCGAGCGACGCGCGGCGGTGGCGACCACACCGGTGCGCAAGGTGCGCGAGATGCGGATGGCACTCGAGCTCAACCGGGCCCTCTCCAAGCCGGAGATTCTGACCCGATATCTGAACCTGGTGTCGTTCGGCAACGGCTCGTATGGCGTGCAAGATGCGGCCCGGACCTACTTCGGCGTCGACGCGGACCGGCTCAGTTGGGCGCAATCGGCACTGTTGGCGGGCCTGGTCCAGTCCACCAGCGCGCTCAATCCGTACACCAACCCCGAAGGCGCCTTGGCTCGCCGCAACGTCGTGCTTGACACGTTGATCGCCAACCTCCCCGACCGGGCCGACGAGCTCCGCGCCGCCAAGATGCAGCCCTTGGGTGTCCTGGCGACGCCGAACGCCTTGCCGCAAGGATGCATCGGCGCCGGCGATCGGGCGTTCTTCTGCGACTACGCGCTGCAGTACCTGGCGCGCGCCGGCCTGAGCCGGGAGCAGCTCGCGCAGAACGGCTATTTGATCCGCACCACCCTCGACCCGTTGGTCCAGGACAGCGTCAAGAAGGCGGTCGACACGGTCGCCAAACCCACGCAGGACGGCGTGGCCAGCGTGATGAGCGTGATCAGGCCAGGCAAGGATGCGCACCGAGTGGTGGCGATGGCGGACAACCGCACCTACGGGCTCGACCTGGCGGCCGGTCAGACCGTGCAACCGCAGCCGTTTTCCATGGTGGGTGACGGTGCCGGATCGATATTCAAGATCTTCACCACCGCCGCGGCCCTCGACATGGGGATGGGCATCAACGCTCAACTCGACGTCCCGCAGAAGTTCGAGGGCAAGGGGCTGGGCAGCAGCAACTCGCCCGGTTGCCCACCGCAGACCTGGTGCGTGAAGAACGCCGGCGGTTACCGCAGCCCCATGAGCGTCACCGATGCGCTGGCGCAGTCGCCGAACACGGCCTTCGCCGCGCTGATTCGACAGGTTGGCGTTTCCCGTGCGGTGGACATGGCCGTCAAGTTGGGGCTGCGGTCGTATGCCCAGCCTGGGACGGCCCGGGCCTACGACCCCACCGACGACCAGAGTCTGGCCGACTACGTCAAGCGGCAGAACATCGGCTCGTTCACGCTCGGTCCGTTCGAGCTCAATGCGCTGGAGTTGTCCAACGTCGCGGCGACGTTGGCGTCCGGCGGCACGTGGTGTCCCCCGAGCCCCATCGACAAGGTCTTCGATCGTCAGGGCCGCGAGGTCGCCGTCACCACCGAGACCTGCGCACAAGTGGTGCCCGAGGGGCTGGCCAACACCCTGTCCAACGCCTTGGCCAAGGACACCCTGAGTGGCACCGCTGCCGGTTCGGCTGGATCGGTGGGCTGGAATCTGCCGATGTCCGGCAAGACGGGCACCACCGAATCCCATCGGTCGTCGGGATTCCTGGGCTACACCAATCAGTACGCCGCCGCCAACTACGTCTTCGACGACTCCCCCAGGCCCACGGGGCT
>JAHFVB010000235.1 GCA_023264755.1 Mycobacterium sp.
CGGGCAACGTCGATGAACGAGGTCGTGATAGCGCTGTACAACAACGCCGACAGCACCCTGGTCACGAGTCCGACGCCTCCGACCAGGAAGACGCTGGCGACCAGTCCGACCACCCAGATGGGGAATTCGGTGCCAAGGAAGTAGCCGAGCAGCCCAAGTGCCGGGACGACGAGACAGCACGTGCCGAGTACCACGAGCCACACCGCGCGCCAGATTCCGAAGAGCGGATCCGGGACGTTGCTGGGCCTGCGCAGGAACAGCCGCAAGGTGGTGAGCACCACGCCCGCGAATCGACTGCTGGTCATCAGGTATTGCCAGTGGTATTCGTAGACGTCGGTTCGGCCCTGTAGGGGTTGGTCCGGGCTCGCGCCGTCCAATTGCGGGGCGACGTACACGCGGGCTTCGTAGGACCCGGTGAGCTCAGGGGACCGCGAGTGGTAGTACGCCCACTGCTCGTCCGCTGCGACCGATGCGCCAACCGGCTGCAGGGCCGTCTTCACGAAGCCGTCGAGCGTTTCGTACGGTCGGTGCTCGGTCTCGCCCTTGCCGTGCACGAAGACGACGGCCGTGCGAACGTCGGAATCGGTTGCCGCGTCTGCATCTTCGACTGGCCGCGTGTGGTGCTCCGCCGGCTCTGGTTCCTTCATGGCGCGTTCGACTCCCCGACGAAGTTAGTGTGTCGGGTCTGAGTCTGAAGGTTGTGTGCTCGGATGTGGCGCGTTCGCGAGAACCGTCGCGGCCGCGAGCTACGGGCTGTGGCTCACCGTGGTGTCCGGCCGTGGCAACCCGCCGTAGCCGGGGCCGCCGTTGACCACGTAGGACAGGCAGCCGGGCACGCCGCGGCAGGCGATGATCGCGCCCGCCCCAGGCGATGCGCCGGCCACGACGGGCGGATTGTTCGGGATGCCACACGTCTGCAGGAACGGGTTGAGCGGCTCGATGGACATGCTGCACGCGGTGATCGTGGAGTTCGGGGAAGCCACTGCCAAGCCCACCGCGGCCGCCGCCGACAGCGTGACGAAACCTGCAGCGGCCAACCTTCCACATTGCCCTAACACGGGGCGACCTTCCCATCGGCGAACTTCGGCGTGCACTACCCCATTGAACGCCTTTTCGGCCGGGGAATTCCCGTTCGGAAGCCTCGAGTATCAACCGAGCTTCAGCTGGGCCAGGCGCAGCGGCGTCGCATCGATGTACTCGAGGGCGGCGGCGCGCAACTCCACCTCGCCCCACAGCCGTGAACCGTCGCGTTCGAACCTGATCACGTCATCGCGCAGCAGGGTCATCAGTTCGTCGGCCAGCGCATCGCGGTCACGCGTGCCGTCCAGCAGCGGAAGCAGGTGACGGTCGATCGGCGGCAACAGCACCTCTTCGTGCCAGCGGTTGAAGACCAGCGGAAGCTCCGCCCACTGGACGAGCTCGGCTATGCGCCGAAGCGGCTCGTCGAACCGCCACGGGTGACCCATCGGCTTGGCTACTACCGGTTCGAGCCGGTAGCTGGCCATCCCGCGCATGATCAACGCCTCGAGTAGCTCGTCGACCCTGTCGTTCTGGTCGACGCTGGGTTCGACTCCGGCCGCGGCGAGCCGGGAGTGCATGCCGTAGAGCAGCTCGGGACGCGACAACGTCCACGGCCAGCGGGCGGTGAGCGCATCGAGTGCGGCCTTGACGCCCGGGTCGGCGGTGAACAGATTCGCCTCCGGTCGACCGTATTCCTGATCGGACGCGTCGAGTCTGGTCGCTTCGGCCAGCGGCGGCAGCCAGGCGGCGAAATGCAAAGCGCGGAAGCGACTCCGGTGGAGTTGGTAGCCGAGCTGGGGTGCGCGTTCGCAGTGGACCAGGAGGGACTGACGGAACGTGCGATTGACGAAGAAGTCGAGATACTGCTCGACGAGCATCTGGCTGTGCCCGCATTCCCTGAGCAACGGTTCGGCGACGTTGGCGCCGTAGTTGACCGGGAACATGGTCTGAGGGCACGCGTCCGCCAGATAGCTCAACGAATGTGGCTCGCAGCGCTTGCCGAATTCGAGGAAGTAGCACGGCGCATGGAACGCCTGAAGGTACTCGTGCATCACGGCGTCGTCCGGGGAGCCGGCGCGGATGGCCCCGAAATCGGCCAGGGCCTTGGCCATTACGCCATCGGCGGGGGAGACCTCCGCCAGGAAGTCGAGCATGCCCTGCGCGTAGCTGAGTCGCTCTTCGGCGGTCGCCCGCTCGCCGCCGCGCAGCAGCATGGCGTCCCGCACGATCTCTTGGGCCTTCCAGCCCGGGTAGACGTGGTAGCTGACGTAGGCCACGCCATCCGGAGTCAGCAGGCGACGCACGGCGGACAGCATCGCCTCTTGAGCCGGCTCGGGCATCCGGCTGAACACCGCATGGCAGATGATGAAGTCGAACCGGCCCAGGTCGCTCGGTTCCACGCTCGTGATGTCACCCCGTCGGAGCTCGACGTTCGTCAAGCCGAGCTCCCGAACCCGCTCGAGGCCTTGGTCGAGCTGCACCTGCGACGGGTCGATGCCCACCACGCGTGCGTTGGGGTGACATGCGGCGAAGGGGATCACGTTGGCGCCGGAGCCGCAGCCGAACTCGAGCACCCGCGCGCTGGACGTCGCGGGGGTGTCCAGCCCGAACACGTGCGCGATGGCGGCCAAGTGGCCTGGAGCGGACTGCGGAATGGCGTGCGACTCGTACGAGACGGTGGCGCAGTCGGCGCGGACTCCTTCGACGGCTGCGTCCATGTCCGGCTTCCTGTGGGGCGCTGCGGATTCACGATCGGGCGATCGTCACACGCCGAGTCGGTTGGTCGCGGTTCGTGAGAGTTGGCCGAATTGGGCCACTCACTGCGTGGGTTCGCTTCCACGCTACCCCGCAAAGCGGACTGCCCCGCATCCCGTGCTCGGGATGCGGGGCAGGCTCGGCTCGATGGCTAGGGCGCCGAGGACGTCTGATCCTTGCCTTTGGCGCTGACGCTCTTGTTGTCGACGCCGGTGGCGGTGGCCTTGTTTCGCTTGCCGAAGGCCTTGGTCTTGTCGTTGTTGCCGAACGACGTCGAAGCGACGTTCTCCTTGCCGATGGCGCTGTTCTTGTTGTTGTTTCCGGTCGCGGCGGCGAGTTGCGTCGGAACGTTGGCCACGACGGCCGAGAGCCCGGGGGAACCGATCGTGGTGGCTTGGTTCTTCCTGCCGATCGCGGTGTTCTTGTTGTCGTTGCCGGTCACCGTGGTGGCGGTATTGCCCGATCCGATTCCGGTGTTCTTGTTGCCGTTGCCGGTCGGGTCCAGCGTCGCGGAGTCCGTCACCGGTATTCCGAGCGCGGTGACGACGTTGCTGACTACGAGGCCGGGCGTGCCCACCGTGCCGACCGTGTTGTCCCTTCCGACGGCGACGTTCTGGTTGTCGTTGCCGAGCAGCGCGGCCGCCGCATTGCCCCAGCCGAAACCGATGTTCTTGTTGCCGTTGCCCGTCTCGGCGAGGTCCACCTTCGTCAGCGAGCTGGTAGTGCTCGACAGGAGCGGTTGGCCGGCCAGCGTGCTGTCGATGGTCTCCTCGACGTAATTGGTAGCCGAAACACTGGGCGTGCCAACGGTTATCGCCTGATTCTGCAGACCAATGGCGGCATTGGTGTTGTGGTTGCCCAACGTCGTGAGCGCCGTGTTGAGCGCTCCGAGTCCGATGTTCTTGTTGCCGTTGCCCGTTGCGCCCACCACGGCCGACGTCGACGTCGAGGTCTTCGTGGTGGTGTCCGAAATGCCGAGCAGCTGTTCTTCCAGCGTGGCTTCGACGCTCTGCGTCACCGCTGCGCCGGGCGTACCGACGGTGGCGGCCTGGTTGAACAGACCCCCAGCAACATTGGTGTTGTGGTTGCCCAACGTCGTCAGCGCGGTGTTCCCGAGCCCCAGCCCGACATTCGTATTGCCGTTGCCGGTCGCACCGACGACCACTTGCGTCAAGGTGCTCAGCGTCGTGGTGGTGGTGCTCACCTTGGGCACCGTGACGGTTGACGTCGAGTCGACCGTCTGGGTCACCGCCGCGCCGGGGGTGCCGACGGTGGCGGCCTGGTTGAACAGGCCCGCCGCGGTGTTCCTGTTGCCGTTGCCCAACGTCGTCAGCGCGAGATTCCCCAGTCCCCATCCGTTGTTGGCGTTGCCGTTGCCGGTCGCGGCGACGGTCGCATTGGTCTGCGTCGTCGTGTCGCTGGTCACCAACGGGGTCTTCAGTACTTCGTGGATGGTCTGGTCCACCGTCGTGCCGGGACTGCCCACCGAGGCCGCTTGATTGACCAAGCCCACCGCGTTGTTCTTGTTGTCATTGCCGGTGGTGGCCAGGGCGGTGTTGCCCAGCCCCCACCCGTTGTTGGTGTTGCCGTTGCCGGTGGCCTCGACGGTCGCGCTGGTCTTGGTCGTCGTGGTACTCGTTCCGTCCAGCAGGTTGGCCGTGAGCTCCGATACCACCGAGGCCCCTGGGGTGCCCACCGTCGCGGCCTGATTCAAGACGCCGACCGCGTTGTTCTTGTTGCCGTTGCCCAAGGTGGTGAGCGCGGCGTTTCCGAGGCCGACCGCATTGTTCTTGTTGTCGTTTCCGGTGGCGGTGACCGTCGTCGTGGTCGTGGAGTTCACGGTCGCCAGGCCGCTGATGGCCGGGTCGAGGGTCTGGACCACCTTCGCGCCCGGGGTGCCGACGGTGGCGGCGGCGTTGCCAAACCCGGCCGCGGCGTTCTTGTTGCCGTTGCCGAGCAGACTGGTGGCGGTGTTCTGCACGCCGAAGGCGGTGTTCGTGTTGTCGTTGCCGGTCGCCTCGACGGTGGTCTCGGTGCTGGAGACGCCCAGCACGTCGACCAGGGAGTGCAGGCCCGGCGTCCCCACCGAGGTGGCCGCGTTGGACGCGCCGACGGCGGTGTTCTTGTTGCCATTGCCCAACAGGCTGGTGGCGGTGTTCCGGTAGCCGATGGCCGTGTTGGTGTTGTCGTCGCCGGTGGACGCCACCGACAGCACGCCGAGCGGATCGGTCACGGCCGCCGAACCGGTCGAGCTGGCGGTGTTGTCGACGCCGATCGCGGTGCTCTTGTTGCCGCTGCCGGTGGTCGAGCCCGCGGAGTTGCCGATGCCGAGCGCGACTGCCTTGTTGTCGGTGCCGCCGCTCGTCGTCGCGGTGTTGTTCCAGCCGACCGCGATGGCCTTGCTTCCGGCGCCGTCCGCGGTCGCGGTGCTGCCGGGCAGCAGGGCGATGGCCCACGAGCCGTCCCCGGTCGCCGAACAGCCGCTACCGATGGAACCCCACCCGCCGGCTGCGACGCACGCGGCGTTGGCTGTGGGGGCAAGGGCAAAGGCCCAGCCCGAGGCCACCGCGCCCGTGGCGATGGCTCCCACGGCGACCTTGCTCGCCCGCAGTTCGCGCGATTGCTTGCGGTGCTTGCCACGATGGCCCATCTGAGCGACCTCTCCGTTGAGGTGGGCGCCCCGACCCCCGGCACGCCGTGCGGCGTTCTCCGGCGAACGCGCAGTCGGACATTAACAGCAAAGAAGCGTTCGTTGGCTACATTTGATCAGCGCGGATTTCGCGGCCCGAATTGACGGTTCGGCAAATACTTGGTGAGTGTCGCGGAAACCCCGAGACCCAGTTGCCGGGCCGGCGCACCGGGCTCGGCGGCGACGCGTGGTGGGGGGCGAGTGCGCACCCGTCGTGGGGCGCCCGTGGCGGTCCGGGGATGAGCTCGAAACGGGACCGCGCGGCCCGCCGAACATCCGTTCGACGGGCGCTGCGCCGGTCCGCGTGGAGCGGGCGACGGGAATCGAACCCGCGTAGCTAGTTTGGAAGGTTTATAGGTGCCCGAATAGCCGTTCGAGTCGGCCCTGGCAGGCGGGCTGGTCCTACTTACATATCTGCTGATGACGCGCGCTTCCGGTGCGGCTAACGGACGCCGTGGGTACGGTCCCAATACGCTCGCGGTCCGGCTGCGTCGACGGGACCGAAACGGGACCATGATGCGGGCGTACCTTAGGAGCGTCAGTCTTCGTCTTCGTCGTCGTATTCGTCAGCTACAAGGTCCTGCAACTGCCGGACGAGCTCTTCAAGCAGCTCGTTGTCCATGTGAATTTGGATCTCAATTGGATTGCGAATGTTCTCGCCCTCGGCGGCCACCAACTGAGTCGGCATCGCTTCGACAGCTGCGACGTAATCGTTGATGAAGAGGTCCATGCCAGCCAGCGGTTTATCGACGAGGCGGGCTGTCGTGTCGATTACGTTCACGAACCTCGACGGCGCTGAAACCCCGCGAACACGCTGCGCAAGTTCGAGGTACCTATCGTAGAAATCCATTACTCGCGTTGCAACGTGCACGATCCCATCGGGGTCAGCGGTGGATTCGTCAAATTCGGTGCCGAATACTGACACGAAGGCCTCCGTCAGAAGCAGGCCGGCCATTTGCTGGCCAACTTGTGCAACGTCGTACATCGTGTTCTGCGCAAGCTTGTGCATAGTTGCCAGATCATTGACTCGTTCGCCACTTCCTGGGGCAAAACCAAGCTTGTGATCGCGGACCGCGCTCTCCATAACTTTCCGGCGCTGCACAAGTACTGACACGAACGCGGCCCATGGCCAGCACTTCGGGCGTTCTTGAAGTAGCGAGACCAAGCCTTCTTGCGTCGTTTGAATTTCGGCGAATTTTGGGTTGTTCCCGTCGTCGTCCGTCGCGGCATCACCCAATTCGTCCTCTTGTACCAGCACGCCGAGTTTTTGGCGGATAGCGTCGGCCACACCGGGCGCGCCGAGGCGTAGGCCGTCGAGATATCCGATCGTGCCTAAGAGCCCTTCGACTTCGTCGAGGTTCGTGTTATCTAGCCGAACTGGAAGAATGTAAGCGCCCTGGGTCCGCATGCGGCGTCGCAGAGCAGCCCGCCGTTCCAAGATGCACCATTCTTTTTCGGCGTACTCCCGGGAAATGAACATCACGACGTAGCGTGCTTCGTCCCGATAGAGCTTCACAAGAACCTCAGATAGCTCCTCGCCCCAGAGTTGGGGTGTGTAGTCCGCGTCGTAGAACACACGTGTAGTCGGCAGGCCGAGTTCGCGCACGACGGTCTGGACAAACTCCCGCTGCTCGCCAGCGAACGACACGGCGACGTCGTATTTGTAGTCATGCCTGCTTGGTTGTGGGTCGGTCATCGTTCAGCTCCCCGCGCGGCCCACAGACGGAGCCAGTCGGCAAGGACGCTACGTGGACATGCGTTCGACTCAAGCGGACACGCGGATCGGAGCGCAAGTTGAGTGCACGGGATCAACATCAGGTCCGGTTTGCCTTAGGCGCCGTTTTGAACAGGGCCTGCGACGAGGGCGGTACGGGACCGAAACGGGACCGCGCGAGCCGCCGAACCGATGTTCGACGGCTTCTGCGCCGGTCCGCGTGGAGCGGGCGACGGGAATCGAACCCGCGTAGCTAGTTTGGAAGACTAGGGCTCTACCATTGAGCTACGCCCGCGTGCACTGCACCGCAGACTGTACCGGCGCCGACGCTTTCAAATCCAATTGATGGTGTCGCGTGTTCAGCCCGTATCATTCTCGACCGCAGTTAGACACGGGGTGTAGCGCAGCTTGGTAGCGCATCCGCTTTGGGAGCGGAAGGCCGCAGGTTCAAATCCTGTCACCCCGACCGGACGTAATCAGTAGAGACATGCAAGGAGTACATGCCGTGA
>JAHFVB010000236.1:0-2902 GCA_023264755.1 Mycobacterium sp.
GATGGCGAAGCCAACTGCCCTCGGTGTGCCCGGCGGGCACGTCGAAGGGTGGCAGCTGGGGGGCGATGAGTGCCAGGCCGAAGGCGCACTGTTCACCGAGCTCGGCTGCGGCCGTCACCACTTCCGGGCAGTGCGAGAACATCCTGGCCAGCTCGTCCCCAGAACGCAGGTGCGAACCACCAAGCGGAGCAAGCCAACCCGCAGCCTCGTCCATCGAGTTGCGGGCCCGGATCGCACCCATCGCCATGGCCAGCCGGCCGCGGGACGGTTCGGCAAAGTGCGCGGCGGTGGTCGCGACGACGCCGATGCCGAACCGTGGCGCCAGCGCGGCCAGCGCCGCATTGGCCTCGTCGTCGCGGGGATGGCCGTGCCGGGTCAACTCGACAGTGACCCGGTCGGCGCCGAAGCGGTCCACCAGGTCGGCCAGCGCTGCTTCGGCCGCCTCGGGTCCGCCCGTCGAAAGTGCCTGTCGCACATGACCCTTGCGGCATCCGGTGAGCACCTGCCAGTGCCCGCCGGCAGCCTCGGTCAACGCGTCGTAGTCGTAGCGCGGCTTGCCCTTCTCACCTCCGGCCAGATGCGCCGCCGAGAGCTGCCTGGACAGTCGCCGATACCCCTCCGGACCACGGGCGAGTACCAACAGATGCGGCCCCGGCGGGTCGGGATGCTCGGTGCGCGGTGTGTTGCCCAGCGAGAGTTCGGCCCCGAATACCGTCGCGACGTCCAGCTCCTTGGCGGCCTCGGCGAATCGCACCACCCCGTACAGCCCGTCGTGATCGGTCAGTGCGATGGCGCGCAACCCGAGCCGAGCCGCCTCCTCCACCAGTTCCTCGGGCGTACTGGCGCCGTCGAGGAAGCTGTACGCCGAGTGCGCATGCAACTCCGCATAGGGCGTCGAGCACTGGCCCGAGCCGCCACTCCTCCGCTCCGGGGGCTCGTAGCTCCCCCGCTTGCGCGACCAGGCGGGACTGTCACCGCCGTCGGCGATCGGCTCGGCCAGCGGCAGCCCAGCGCGGCGCGGCTTGCCGGTGAGCACGCGCTCCATTTCGCCCCAGCTCGGCGGTCCGTTGTGCCAACCCACCCGTTGAGCCTAATCGAACAAACATTCGAACGCCATGGGCGGGAAGGGGCCGAGCTCGTCATCAAATGATGACGCTCGACGATGGTCCGGCTCACCCAGCCGACCTTGGCAGCGCTCCTCTACGATTCCCTCACCGAGCGGAAGGACGACGAATGGCGTCGCAGGGGGCTCCCAAGTACATCGGCTATGTCGGCGGCGTCGCCGTCGCGGCGGGTATCGGTGCCGCGTTGGCGGTCGCGAGTCAAGGCACCGCGCACGCTGACGACGAAGCCGGCGCCAAGAGCGGTGCGGTCGACGCCGGCCCGGCGAAGCAGGACGCCAAACCGCGCCCGCACGCGTTCTCCAAGCCGCTGGCCAAGGTCGGAAGCCAGGCCCAGCAGGCGTCCAAGAACATGCAGACGGCAGTGCATGCGGCGCTCAAGTCGACGCCCAAAGCGCAAGGTGCGACGGTCAAGCCGACCGCCAAGCAGTTCGAGGCCGAGCAAGTCAAGCTGCTCAAGGACGCATTCACGCCGACGAAGGCCGCGGCCGTCACGAACACTGCGGTGTCCAACGCGGTGTCCAACGCGGTGTCCAACCCGGTGTCCACTCCGACACCGACCGTCACGAGCGAAGCCACGCCCAGCGCCGCCAAGTCCACCAACACCGCGAGCACTGCCGCCAGCTCCAGCCTGCCCAACCCGTTCCGCGCCGACGATCCAGACCCGGACGACATGCCCACGACGGTGCTGGACCTGCGGAATACGTTCGTGGCAGCCTTCCCTTCGACGCTACAGCCTTATGCGCGTGAGGGATTCGAAGCGGCCTATCGCTTCAGCCAGACGGTGCCCTATGTCAATGCCGTCGTCCCGATCACCAAGATCCTGCCCGCGATCGGGCAGGCCCTCAATGGCGACGCCGACACGAAACGAGCCAGCCAGCTCATCATCAACGAGCTACTCAAGACCACCCAGCCGGTGGCGCTGCTGTACTACGGATACGACGAACTGGCCGACCTGACCAACCAGGAGGCCGCGGGCACCGCGCTCAAGCAGCAGTTCTATTCGAGCGTGTGGGACGCCCTCGACCCGCTCGACCTGCTCCACGTCAAGGGGGAAAGCGGGCTCGTCGAGGGGGGCGTAGCCGCCGCCGGAACCACCTGCGAATGCGACGTGCGATGAGTTCCGCGCTGCGCCACGGTCAACCCTTCAGCCCCAGCCCGCCCTTGGAGGAACCGTGACCAAACCGACCGCCCTGCCCCCCGTCGTCGACCAGGACACCTGGCGCACCGCACTCGACGAACTCCGCCAACGGGAGAAGGCCGCCACCCGTGAGCTCGACGCGATCGCCGCGCAACGACGGCGACTCCCGATGGTCGAGCTACCCGAGTACACGCTAATCGGGGCCGACGGACCCGTCCGGCTCGCCGACGTCTTCGACGGACGTTCGCAGCTCATCGTCTACCACCACATGTGGTCGAACGGCGCGCAATGGCAGTGCGGCGGCTGCACCGGCTTCACCTCGCAGTTCACCCGGCTGGAGTTCCTGGCCAACTACGACGCCCGGTTCGTCATCGTCACCAACGGCCCCATCGAGGAAGCCCTCGCGTACCGGACCCGGGTCGGCAACAAGATGGACTGGTACTCGTCATCGGACAGCTCGTTCAGCGCCGACGTGGGCGCCCCGCCGGGCCAAGGCTTCGCGGTCAACGTGTTCCTCCGCGACGGCGACACCGTGTACCGCACCTGGCACACCGACGGCCGTGGCACCGAACAGCTCAGCCACTCCTTCGCGCTGATCGACCTGTTGCCGTGGGGCCGTCAGGAGGACTGGCAAGACTCC
>JAHFVB010000236.1:2912-7679 GCA_023264755.1 Mycobacterium sp.
CCCCCGAAGGCTGGCCCAAGGCGCCGACGTACTCGAAGTGGCTGGACTCCCCCGAGATCGCCAAGGCCTACGGGCCCCCCGACCAATAGGCGGTAACCGGCAGGCGGCGCGTCAGTCCAGGTATTCCACGGTGCCGTCGTCGAGCACCAGCCGGGAGTTCGAACCGTCCGGCTCGGCGGCCTCGGTCCGGAACACCGCATGACCCGGTTCGGTCCGCCAGACCGACGTCGTCAGCGTCTCGCCGGGGAACACCGGCGAGGTGAACCGCGCCCCGATGGCCCGGATCTTGGAGGCGTCACCGCCCCCGAGCTCGGCCACCAGCACGCGGCCGGCCACCCCGTAGGTGCACAACCCGTGCAGGATCGGCTTCGGGAATCCGGCGAGGTTCTTGGCGAACCACGGATCGCTGTGCAGGGGGTTGCGGTCGCCCGAAAGCCGGTAGATCAACGGCTGCACTTCGGTGGTGGGCAGCGCCACCTTTGCATCCGGGGCACGGTCGGGGAACGTCGGCGCGACGGGCCGCTCGCCCGGCTGGCCGCCGAAGCCGCCCTCGCCGCGGATCACCGCCGTGGACACCGTCTCGGCGATCAGCTCGCCGGTGTCGGGATCGGTACCGACGCCCTTGAACACCAGGATGGCGTTCTTGCCCTCGCCCTTGTCCTGGATGTCCAGCACCTCGGAGTGGACGTTGAGCTTGCCCGCCGGTGGCAGCGGCGCGTACAGCCGGATCTGCTGCGAACCATGAAGCAGCATGCCGAAGTTGAAGCTGCCGACCTCGCCGACCGCACCCCAGGCAGGGCAGGCGATGACGGCGTAGGTCGGGAGCACCTGCTGCGGGATGTCGTGGCTGTTCTCGGTCGTGAAGGCCAGGTCGTCGACGCCCGCGCCGACGCCGAGGGCGTACAGCAGCGTCTCGCGGTCGGTCCACTCGAACGGCTGCGCCGCGGTCTTGGCACCGATGGCATTGGGGTTGATGGGCATTGGGCGCGCTCCTCCGTCGGCTCGGCTAGCTCCGTCGCACGGCCTGGGGCGAGCGAAGCGACGGGAAAGACGATAGCCTCCGCCGCCCGGCCGGCTTCGATCAGGTCACAGCTTGTTGACGTTTGCCGCGGACGGGGTGACCATGGCTCGCATGCGCTATGTCGTTACCGGCGGTACCGGGTTCATTGGTCGCCGAGTGGTCTCCGAATTACTGACCCGCCGCGGCCCCGACGAGGAGCCGGTGGAGGTGTGGGTGCTGGTCCGCCGAGCCTCCCTGGGCCGGTTCGAACAGCTCGCCGCCGACTGGGGCGTGCGGGCCAAACCCCTGGTCGGCGACCTGACGGCACCCGACCTGGGGCTCACCGAAGCCACCCTCGCCGAACTCGGTGCGGTCGACCACGTGGTGCACTGCGGCGCGATCTACGACATCACCGCCGACGATCAGGCGCAACGCGCAGCCAACGTCGACGGCACGCGAGCCGTGATCGAGCTGGCGCTGCGGCTGGACGCCACCCTGCACCACGTGTCCTCGATCGCGGTGGCGGGCACCTTCCCCGGCGAGTACACCGAGCAGGACTTCGACGTCGCGCAGGAGCTGCCCACCCCCTACCACCAGACCAAGTTCGAGGCCGAGCTGCTGGTGCGGGACAAACCCGGATTGCGCTACCGCGTGTATCGACCCGCCGTGGTGGTCGGAGACTCCCGCACCGGCGAAATGGACAAGGTCGACGGCCCGTACTACTTCTTCGGACTGCTGGCGAAGCTGGCCCGGTTGCCCAAGTTCACACCGATCGTGCTGCCAGACACGGGGCGTACCAACATCGTTCCAGTGGACTACGTCACCGAAGCCCTCGTCGAGCTCATCCACGTCGACGGACGCGACGGGCAGACGTTCCACCTGACCGCACCGAAGACCATCGGCTTGCGTGGCATCTATCGCGGCGTGGCCAAGGAGGCCGGCCTTCCCCCGCTGCGCGGCTCACTGCCCGCTTCGACGGCGGCACCGTTCCTGAAGGCCACCGGGCGGGCCAAGGTGCTGCGCAACATGGCGGCCACCCAGCTGGGCATCCCCGCCGAGCTGCTCGACGTGGTCGACCTGGCCCCCGCGTTCACCGCCGACAACACGATCGAGGCGTTGCAGGGCACGGGCATCAGCGTGCCGGAGTTCGCCTCGTACGCGCCGAAGCTATGGCGCTACTGGGCCGAACACCTCGACCCCGACCGCGCACGCCGCGACGACCCGGCCGGCCCGCTGGTGGGTCGCCACGTCGTGATCACCGGCGCCTCCAGCGGCATCGGGCGGGCCTCCGCCATCGCGGTCGCCGAACGCGGAGCCGTGGTGTTCGCCTTGGCCCGCAACGCCGATGCGCTCGACGACCTGGTCGCCGAAATCCGCGAATCCGGGGGCAGGGCTTACGCATTCACCTGCGACGTGACCGATTCGGCGTCGGTAGACCACACCGTCAAGGACATTCTCGGCCAGTTCGGCCACGTCGACTACCTGGTCAACAACGCAGGCCGATCGATCCGCCGATCCATCTCCGCGTCCACCGATCGGCTGCACGACTACGAACGCGTGATGGCGGTGAACTACTTCGGTTCAGTGCGCATGGTGCTGGCTCTGCTACCGCACTGGCGGGAACGCCGGTTCGGACACGTGGTGAACGTGTCCAGCGCAGGTGTGCAGGCCCGCAGTCCGAAGTACAGTGCCTACATCCCCAGCAAGGCTGCCCTGGATGCCTTCTCCGAGGTCGTCGGCACCGAGACGCTGTCCGACTACATCACCTTCACCAGCATCCACATGCCGTTGGTCGCCACTCCGATGATCGCGCCGTCGCGCAGGCTCAACCCCGTCCCGCCCATCAGTGCCGAGCACGCCGCGGCGATGGTGGTGCGCGGGCTGGTGGACAAGCCGGCCCGAATCGATACGCCGATGGGCACGCTCGCCGACGTCGGGATGTACTTCACGCCGAAGCTGTCCCGGCGGGTGCTGCACCAGCTCTATCTGGGCTACCCCGATTCGGCGGCGGCCCGCGGCCTCGAGTCCGCCCGGACCTCCGATGCGCCAGCGCCGATCCGTCAGCCCAAACCGCCAGCGCGTTCGGCCGCGGCGAGGCTGCGCGTTCCGCGGCCGCTCAAGCGAGCCGTCCGCCTGGTGCCGGGTGTGCACTGGTAGGTGGCGCTGAACCGGGCCCGATCCGTTACCGATAGGCCACCGTCGACGTCGAGTTGGCGGGTGCGATTTCGGTTAGGATCAAGATCATCGGAATTCACTTCGGGATGGGACCGGTCGACCCCACCGCTGTCGCCGACCGAGAAGTCGATCAACCCCACCGGCGGCAATCCGTTCACGCCTGCGACATGCCGTCACCGACCGCGACGGCACCACCCGAACGACGCACCAGCCCCGGGCACTGGATCCTGATCCTGGTTGCGGTCGGCGTGCTGGCGTTCGCATCGGAGCTGCGATTTCCGCCGAGCGAATCACCCACCGTCATCGGCGGTCCCTTCGCCTCGTTGCTGGCCGCATCGACCGACCTCGGTCCAGCCCGCGGCGAGCACGTTCAGCTCACGGCGATGCTGAACGATCAACGCAGGCCCGAGGCGCTGATCGGTTGGGCGAGTCAACGCAACCTCTCCGTGCAATGGCGTTCCAACGACGGCTGGGCGATCGTCGAAGGCACCCCCGAGCACGTAGCGGATGCGTTCCACGTCGAGGTGCACGACTACCGCGGCCGGCGCGGTCAGCGATTCTATGCCTCCCCACAGCAACCGCAGGTCCCTCCGTCGTTGCTCAGCGAGGTTCATCAACTGGGTCGAATCCTCAGTTACACACCGCATCACGAGTCGCAGCCGAACATCTTGCCGTTGGACGTGCCCGATCGCGGATTGACCCCCACCACACTGCTCAATACGTACAACGCGACGGGACTGGCACGAAAGGGCTTCACCGGCAAGGACACCACGATCGTGATCTTCGCCTTCAACGGCTTCGCCCAGTCGGATCTGGACACGTTCGCCGACCAGAACGCGCTTCCCAGGTTCACTCCGACCGTCGTGGGCGACCAGCTGCCCCAACCGTACGGCGAGACGACGATGGACCTCGAAGTCGCACATGCCATTGCGCCCGATGCCACAAAGGTCGTCGTCAACGCACGAACGACCGCCGTAAGCGACGGCACCTACCAGAAGATCGGCCAGCTGATGGAGGACACCGATCGTCGATTCCCAGCCGCGATCTGGAGCCTGTCAATCGGCTGGGGTTGCGACAAGCTGATCACCGCAGCGGATTTGGCCCCGGTTCGCTCCGCGCTAGCAGCTGCCCACTCGCACGGCACCACGGCGTTCGACGCCAGCGGCGACCTCGCCGGATTGGAGTGCAAGGGTGGTGACGACTGGGACTCCCCGCCAGGGCCGGCCGACGTCGGACTGGATTCGGTTGCCTCCCTTCCCGAGCTGACCAGCGTAGGCGGCACCACGCTGTCCACCGACTCCCAAGGCGGCTGGCTGGCCGAGCAATCCTGGTTCGACGTCCCGCTCTCCCAAGGCACCGGCGGCGGGGTGTCCTCGCTCTTCGACCTGCCGGCATGGCAACACGCGGCAGCCGGGCAGATTCCCTCCGGCCGCAACACGGGCAAGCGCCTGACCCCGGACATCTCCGCCGTCGCCGATCCCTTCACGGGCGTGAAGATCGTGCTCGACGGAGCCAACGTGGTGGGAGGTGGCACCTCGCAATCGGCACCCATCTGGGCTGGCTTGGCGGCGGTGCTGACCCAGTACCTGAAG
>JAHFVB010000237.1 GCA_023264755.1 Mycobacterium sp.
TGGGTTCATTGACAGCCACCCCGGGAGCTTGGTGGTGGCAGAAGTGTCACCACCAAGACCACCCGAACCGTCACCGATGTCCTGATGCAGAACTGTCACCGATGTCCTGCGAGATGACACTGTCGAGGTGTCGGTCGGGGTCTCGGGGCGACGACGCCTACTTGTCGGTGGCCCCGTTTATCGTTTGCAACAGTTCGATCACATGTTCTATCCATCGAACACACTATCGATTATGGTTCGAACACAGAAGCGAACAACTCGCACGAGAGAGGCCCCAGAAGATGACCATCATCACCCGAGAAGACCCCACTGATCTGGTCGTTCGTCCAGTACGGCCGCGTCAGGACGTCCGTCGCCGGCCACGGTCGACCCGCCCCGGCGGCGCGCCGTACCAGCACCGCGGCACCGGGGTGCTGATGTCGCGGGCCTCCCATCGCCGCCGGCCGCTCACCCCTCTGTCGACCGTGCTGCTGGCCCTGGTCGCCGGCGCGATCACCCTGTGGCTGGGCCTCGTTGCCCAACTCGGTGGCGTTGCGAAGTCGGCGGATTCGCCGGCCGCGGTGCCCAGCGAGCTGGCGGTGGTCAGGGTCCAGGCGGGTGAATCGTTGCAGCAACTCGCGCAACGGATCGCCCCCGACGCATCGCCGGCAGCGGTCGTCCAGCAGATTCGCGAATTGAACAAGTTGGACTCGGCCACCGTGGACCCCGGCCGGACCCTGATCGCCCCCGTCGGCTGAAGCTCCGACATGCGCCGTGAAATTCGCTGTCGTGCAACGGTAGGCTCGTATGCGTCCCCCGTAGGAGCACGCGGCGAAGGAGCGGTGATGCACTGTCCGTTCTGTCGCAATCCCGACTCGCGGGTGGTCGACTCCCGCGAGGCCGACGAAGGCCAGGCGATCAGGCGTCGCCGGTCGTGTCCGGAATGCGGGCGCCGTTTCACCACCGTGGAGACCGCCGTGTTGGCCGTCGTCAAGCGCAGTGGGGTCACTGAGCCGTTCAGTCGGGAAAAGGTCATCAAGGGTGTCCGGCGGGCGTGTCAGGGCCGCCAGGTCGATGACGACGCCCTCAACCTGCTAGCGCAACAAGTCGAGGACGCCGTGCGGGCCACCGGATCGCCCGAGGTGCCGAGCAACGAAGTCGGACTCGCAATCCTTGGACCGTTGCGCGATCTCGATGAAGTCGCGTATCTGCGGTTCGCCTCGGTCTACCGCTCGTTCTCCTCCGCCGAGGACTTCGAGCGCGAGATCGAGGCCCTGCGCGCGCACCGCGGCGTCGCTACCTCCGGCTGAGCCCGGTCAGTCCAGCTGCCGGACGCCGTCGTCGACGACGCGACCTGCGACCTGCACCCAGCCCTCCGGATCCCATCGGGTACTCAATTGGGAGCCTTGGCCCTGAATGATCTCCAGATCACGACTCAGGTGGTCGGTGATGCGAACCGCCGCCGCGCCGGTCGCCTCGTCCTCGCGAATGCCCAAATGGCTGGCGAACAGCCGCGAGCGAATGATCCCCGCGTCGCGATCGATCCACGCCCACAGGTAGTGCTCGACGTCATCGGAGTAATCGTCGGGGTCGGCGCTGAGCACCTCGTCAACCGAATCGAGGTCGTAGATGGAGAACTCCGGTGCCCATTCCGAGCGCGCCCTGATGACGGTGAACTCCCCATCCGGGCGGGTCTCGTAGCTCACCTGCACCACGCCCGCCGGCACTTGGAGTGTGTGGATCGGCATGCCACGGTCCTTGAGCCACCACGACGCACCCACGGTGGGATGTCCGGCGAAGGGCAACTCAGTGGTCGGTGTGAAGATGTGCGCGGTCGCGGTACTGGCGCCCGCGGTCGGCAGGTCGACGAAAATCGTCTCGCTGTAACCCAATTCGGTGGCGATGAGTTGTCGCTCCGGCGGCGGCGCCAGCCGGGCGTCGACCACCCCTAGGGGGTTGCCGAAGTTGCCTGCGGAATCGGTGAAGACGCGTAATACGCTCACGTCGAGGGACATGGTCCGATGCTACGTCGTGCCGATCGGGAGAATTCCGAACCGCTCAGGTAGCGCTGCGTTCGTCGTGTCCCATGGCATCGAGCACGGCGACCGGGTCATCGACGTTGCCCGTGATGGCCTGTTCGCTGATGCCGGTGCGCAGCAGGTTCCGCAGCAGGTCGTGGTCGTAGACGGCGGGTTCGGTGGAGTCGATGAACTTCTCGACCAACTCCACGAAGCGGTCTGGATCGTCGTGGAAGGGGAAGTGGCCCGAGCCCTCGAAGACCTCGAGCTGCGAGCCGGGCATGGCCGAATGCGCCAGCCTCGCGTGTTCGACCGGAATCACCGAGTCATGCGATCCCCAGATGAGTTGCACTGGAACGGATTCCGTCAGATAACATCGATCGAGCATGGTGACGACCTGCCCGCGCCAGTCCACGACTGCGCGCAGTGTGCGGGTGAACGCCGACGACGCGGTGGGCTCGGGCAGGTCGGCCAGGATCCGAACCACTTCGGGCAAGTCGCGGCCCAGCCGGGTGTCCCCGAGCAGCGCGCCGCCAATCCGACCGATCACCTGGATGGCCGGTAGCACCAGGGGCAGCCGCAGCAGGGCCAGTGCTTCGCTGCCCATCGGCACCGAAGCGATGCGAAGGGCGATGTTGACGTCCTGGGTGACGCCGCCGGCGCCGACGAGGATCAACCGGTCGACCAACTGAGGAAACTGATAGGCGAACTGCATCGCGACTCCGCCGCCCAGCGAATGTCCGATCACCGTGACGCGGTCGATGTCGAGCACGCTGAGCAGATCGCGCATGCCGTTGGCGTAGGCCGCCACCGAATAGTCGGCACGCGGCTTGTCCGACTTCCCGTGCCCCAGTAGATCCGGCGCGATGACGGTGAAGCGCTGCGCGAGCTTGCTCTGCACGGTTTCCCACGTCGTCGAGTTGTCGCCGATTCCGTGGATGAGGAGGATCGCGGGTCCGCTGCCGGCCATCCGAAACGCCCTGCGGTAGCCGTGGATGGTGCGGTACTGCAACGTCGGCGTGATTTCACGCACGGGCCGCAAGTTGGGCTTCCGCTTGGTCATGTTCGCCAACTCCTCGCCAACTTCACTGTCGGGCCCGGCTAGGGCGTCGTGTTGCCGTCGTCTCCGCCCATGGACTCATCACCACCAGCTTGTTGAGCGAGGAATCGCTCGAACTCGGCACCGAGTTCGTCACCGCTGGGTAGGTCTTCGTCGCGTGCCAGCAAGCTCCGATTTTCCTGAGCAGAGACGAACGCATCGTACTGGCGCTCCAATGCGCTCACCACTTGAGCGACCTCCGCACTGGATTCCACCTGCTCGTTGATCTTGTCGTGGACTTCGGCGCCCGACGTCGTCAGCGCATTCAACGGCAGGTCGAGCGAGGCGGTCCGCGAAACCTGGGCAAGCAACGCCTCGGCCGCCGGGGGATAGTCCGTCTGCGCCAGATAGTGCGGCACGTGCACGGTGAAGCCCACGGTCTCGTGACCGTGCTGAGCCAGCCGATACTCCAGCAGGTTGGACACGCTGGCGGGCACCTGAACCTCGCCGACCCACGGCTCGTGGTCGGCGATCAAGTCCTTGTTGCTGGCGTGGGCGGTCATGGTGATGGGCCGCGTGTGCGGCACCGCCATCGGAATGGTGCCCAGGCCGATGATCTGGCGCACGCCCAGCCGTTCGGCGAGCAACCGCACCGCCGTGATGAATCGCTCCCACTTCAGATCGGGTTCCAGGCCGGCGAGCAGCAGGAATGGCGTGCCAACGCTGTCGTTCAGCGCGTAGAGGTTGAGCTCCGGGTCGTCGTAACCGGTGAAGTGGTCGGTCTGGAACGTCATCAGAGGACGGCGGGAGCGGTAGTCCAGCAGTTCATCGATGGCAAAGGATGCCACCAGCTCGGTGTCCAGCGTGTTCTTCAGGTGGTCCGCGGCCAGCTTGATCGCGTGCCCGGCGTCGGAGAACCCTTCGAGCGCATGGATCATCACCGGTCCACGACCGTCTGCGGCGGACAGCTGGGGGGCCGGAAACTCCAGCTCGTACATCCCGGTCCGCTCGTATTGATAGTGCTGCTCCTGGTCGTCAGCCATTCGCTTTGCCTCCTCGTCCACCAAGTGTCGCGCACTTTGGCGTCTATGCCATTGTGGCCCACACAATCGTTCGAACGCGGGGCCGGTACCTGGACATTCCGCCGAGCCGCTACTCCAGCCGTTGCCAGCGACTTCAGGCAAGATCGTTGACCATGCGTGGCAGGTCGACGATCATGGCGGCCGGACTGCTGGTGTTCATCGCGTCCTGTGCTCAACAGCACGCCGCGGCGGCCCAGCATCCGGTGCCCCCGGGGGCACCCCCCTCTGCGCCGGTCGCCAGCGTCGACCGCCGGGTGGGAGCGTTGTTCCTGGGCGACAAGTCCATGCACGTATGCAGTGGTTCGGTGTTGAACTCGGCTACCGGCGACCTAATCCTCACCGCGGCGCATTGCCTCACCAGCGGGATCGATTCGTACTTCGTGCCCGGTTACGACCGCAACGCCGCCGACGACGACTACTGGCGCATCGACGCCGTCTACCTGGATCCGCGCTGGCTGGCCGATCAGAATCCGTTGGCGGACTTCGCCATTGCCAGGGTGAGTCGGGACCGAGGCGGCACGCTGGAGAAGCAGGCGGGTGGCGGGTTCGCGATCGGAGCGGCACCGAAGGGAGGCACCGAGGTCACCGTGACGGGGTACGCCCTGGGGGTGGGCGGGGCGCAGCTGGCCTGCCGGGCCCACACCGGAACGTTGCGCGGTTACCCGTCCCTGCCCTGTGCGGGCTTCGTCGACGGAACCAGCGGCGCGCCGTGGGTCTCCGGTTCGACGGTCACCGGGGTGATCGGCGGGCTCGACGGTGGCGGCTGCCAGGACGACGTGTCCTACTCGCCGCCGTTCGACGGGGCGGTCGCGCAGTTACTCGCCCGCGCGGAGGCCGGTGGTCCCGCCGACGCCGCGCCGGCGGCCTACGCCACCGAATGTTGAAAGACGCCGCATGGTGAAAGCCACTACGCGTGGAACACCACTACGCGTGGAACACCACTACGCGTTGAGCACCGTTACGTGTGGAACACCACTACGTCTTGAACTGGCTCAGCGCGCGCAGCTTGTTCATCACGTCGAGCGCGGCCACCTTGTACGCCTCGGAGAACGTGGGGTAGTTGAACACGGCGTCGACGAGGTACTCGACGGTGCCGCCGCAGCCCATCACGGCCTGTCCGATGTGCACCATCTCCGTGGCGTTGGTGCCGAAGATGTGTACGCCCAGCAGCTTGAGGTCCTCGGTGGAGACCAGCAGCTTGAGCATGCCGTAGGAGTCGCCGGCGATCTGTCCGCGGGCGAGTTCGCGGTAGCGCGATACGCCGACCTCGTAGGGGATGGAGTCCTTCGTCAGGTCGACCTCGCTGGCCCCGACGTAGGACACCTCGGGGATCGAGTAGATGCCGATCGGCTGAAGCTCTGTCATGCCCTTGCAGGGCTCGCCGAATGCGTGATAGGCGGCCAGCCTGCCCTGGTCCATCGAGGTGGCGGCCAGCGCCGGGAAGCCGATGACGTCGCCGACGGCGTAGATGTGGTCGACCTTGGTCTGATAGTTGTCGTCGACGAAGATCCGGCCCCGGTTGTCGGCTTCCAGGCCCGCGGCATCGAGGTCCAGGTGCTCGGTCTGGCCCTGACGGCCCGCCGAGTACATCACGGTCTCGGCGGGGATCTGCTTGCCGCTGGCCAAGGTGGTGACGGTGCCCGACGCGCCGACGTCGACGGCCGTCACCTCCTCGCCGAAGCGGAACGTGACCGCGAGGTCGCGGAGGTGGAAGCGCAGCGCTTCGACGATCTCGGGGTCGCAGAAGTCCAGCATCGTCGGGCGCTTCTCGACGACGGTGACCTTGGTGCCCAGCGCGGCGAACATCGAGGCGTATTCGATGCCGATGACCCCGGCGCCGACGACGACCATCGACGTGGGAATCGTCTTGAGGTCGAGGATTCCGTCGGAGTCCAGCACGCGCGACTCGTCGAATTCCACTCCGGTGGGCCGCAACGGCTTGGTCCCGGTCGCGATGACGATGTTGCTGCCGGTGACGGAGATGCTCTCGGCGCGGCTGGGGTCCTCGACCTGCACCGTGTGGGCGTCGAGGAAGCGGGCATGCCCGACGTAGAGCTCGACGCGGTTGCGCATCAGCTGGGAGCGCACGACGTCGATCTCCTTGCCGATGACGTGTTGCGTGCGGGCCAGCAGGTCGGCGGGGGTGATCTTCTCCTTGACGCGGTAACTGGCGCCGTACAGTTCGCGCTGGCTCATGCCGGTCAGGTAGACGACGGCTTCTCGCAGCGTCTTCGACGGGATGGTTCCGGTGTTGACGCAGACGCCTCCGAGCATGAGCCCACGCTCGATGACCGCGACGGACTTTCCGAGCTTGGCGGCGGCGATGGCGGCCTTCTGTCCACCGGGACCGGAGCCGATGACGACGAGGTCGTATTGCTGCATGGAACCCATGAACACAAGGTCTACGCCGGTTCGGGTCATCTCGCATGCCGGGAATGTCAACTGCGCGTGAACAAAGCCCGTCTTCTACCTACCCGGCGGCCCCCCGGCAGCTCCTCGGCGTACCCCTGAAACCGCCGTCCTCCCGGGACCTCCGTCATCCCCAGAGCGGTCTTCATCCACAGCGGGCTGCTACGCCGGGCCGGGACCGCTCGTCGCGTCGGCACGGGCTGCGAAGTTCGGCGCATGACCAATTTCGATGCACACGACTACCTGCTCGACCAGCCCGGCCAACTCATCGCCGCCGTGCCCGCCGTACTCGGCTTCGTACCGGAGAATTCCGTCGTCCTCGTGACCGTCGAGCACGGCTCGCTCGGCTGCGTCATGCGCGCCGATCTCTCCGGCGACGTGTACGGCGCCGTACTGCACATGGCCGACGCCGCCGCGAACAGCGGGGCCGAGCGCGTGATCTTGGTCATCGTGGACGAGGCCGGCGCGGCCTGTCGATTGTGCAACCAGGAACATCGCGAGCTTTCCGACGCCGTGGCCGAGGCGTTGGAGGAACGCGACATCGTGCTGTGGGCGGCGCATGTCGTGGACCGGATCGCCGCGGGTGGTCGCTGGCACTGCGTCGATGGGTGTGGCAGTAACGGCACCGTCGAGGACCCCGCAGCATCGCCGCTGGCCGCGGAGGCGGTGCTGGACGGACGTCGGCTCTTCACCAACCGCGAGGAACTCCTCGACGTGATCACCATGCGTGACGACAAGCGCGCGGACCGGCTTGCCGAGCTCATCGACTCGGCATCAAACGCCGGTGGGCAACGGTCCGACGAGGCCGCCCGCCGCGACGTCGAGCACGCCATGGCCGTGGCTGCCGAGCTCGCCGCAGGAGGCCTCGTCACCGACGACGACATCGCTCGACTGGCTTGCGCGCTGACCGATCCCCGGGTGCGAGACACGCTCTACGCGTTGGCCGTCGGCAGCGCAGGCGAGCAAGTCGAGGCACTGTGGGCCTTGTTGGCTCGGGTGCTCCCCACCACCTGGCGTACCGAAGCGCTTGTCCTGCTGGCATTTTCGGCCTATGCGCGGGCTGACGGTCCATTCGCTGGGGTATGTCTGCTCGAACCCATGCGCGCCAACCCGGAGC
>JAHFVB010000238.1:0-657 GCA_023264755.1 Mycobacterium sp.
ACGTAGGCGTCGACGTCTCCGCGCACGACGGCCATGGCCTTGGCTCCTGCCGATCCGATGCCCACCAGCTGCACGTCCAGGTGCTTGCGCAGCCACCACACCAGAGGTGGAGGCCTGTTCGCGCTGGTCGCGATGACGATGGGGCCGTCAGCTCGCGGTGGTGGCCCGGTGACGGCGTCACTTCGGTGGAGCTCGCCGACGGCGGGCAATGCGACGACCGCGTCGGTGATGCCCCCCTCCGGGCCGCCGCTGCGCTGCCAGAGTGCGATGTGCACCGCCCAGTCGACGTGCCCGCGCCTGGAGAACTCCCAGGTGCCGTCGACGGGGTCGACGATCCACACTCGGTCGGCATGGAGCCTGGCGAGATCGTCGACGGCTTCCTCGGACAGCACTGCGTCCTGGGGGCGCTGCTCGCGGAGCCGGTCCAGGATCAGCTTGTTGGCGATGGCGTCTCCGGCGTCGCCCAACTCGTAGGGATCGAAGTAGCCGACCTCTGCCTGCACCCGGAGCAGCAGCTCGCCGGCCTCCTGCGCCACTGCCGCGGCAAGCGCCGCGTCGGTCACGCGGGCTCGATCATCTGGGCGCGGCGCCCGGGGCACGCACCACCATCGGAACCGCAGGGAAGTAGGCGGCCATCTCCGAGCGACAACGACGCAG
>JAHFVB010000238.1:667-7641 GCA_023264755.1 Mycobacterium sp.
GCGGCGGTGCCGTAGCCACGGTGGCGGTAGTCGGGGTGGATCCAGATTCGGACGTTGACCTCGCCGTCGACGAGCTCGCCGAAGACCATGCCGACCTTCTCCGAGTGTTCCTCGGCGACCAGCCAGACGGCCTCTTCGGCGGACACCCGGGACACCGCGGCGCGGAGCTCGTCGTCCAGCTCACCGGCGGGCGCGCCGGACCCGTCACCGGTGGCTCCGACGTCCTGGGTGCGGGCCGCGAACAGGTCGCGGTCCATCGCCGCGGAGAACATCCGCAGCTCCAGGCTCTCGCCGGTGCTGGCGGGGCGTTCGCCGAGGGTGAAGGTCAGCTGCTTGTTGAGGTCGTCGAGTTCGTCGGCGATCTTGCGGCGGGCGTCCTTGGTCAACTGGTTGAAGGCCATGGCCATGACGGCCTCGCCGCCGAGCTGCGAGGTACCCAGCAGGGTGGCGATGGCACCGACGGCAGCGGGCTTGTCCGGGGCCTCGACGATGACGTCGAGCACCTCGTGGCGGCGGTCGAGCGCCTTCTGCAGAGCTTCGGTGATCTCGCGACGGGCGGCGGCACGATCGTGGTCAGTCATGACGACGAGCGTAGATCACCGATGCAAAACCGGCATTCAGAATGCCGGCCACGGGATCGGGCGCCGCCGATCCGGGCTGGGCATCACCGGATTGTCAAGCAAGCCAATGACTCTGGCATATAGTGCGTCGATCTCGCGGGAGGTGACGTGTGGGCGTAGCCGCTCTTCCAGGTCAGCGCACAGCGCGTCGCTCAGCGCCCGGACGTCGCGCAACGTGTCGTCGTCGACCGGCTTGCCCGCCCAGCCCCACAGCACGGTGCGCAGTTTGTCCTCGGCGTGCAGGCTCACGCCGTGGTCCACCCCGTAGACGCGTCCGTCGACGCCGGCGAGGATGTGGCCCCCCTTGCGGTCGGCGTTGTTGATCAAGACGTCGAAGACCGCCATCCGACGCAACCTGGCGTCGTCGGCGTGCACCAACGTCACCTCGGCTCCGGCGTAGTCGTAGGCCTGCATGATCGGCAGGAACCCGGCAGGCACGGCGCCGGCGGGCACCAGGTCCACCAGGTCGGGGCCGTCCTCCGGTTCGGTGCCCTCGTCACCGGGTTGGTCCACCCACTTCTGAAGCATCCCGGGGCCCGCGGGCCCGTCTCGAATGATGGTGTAGGGCACGATGTTCCAGCTCAGACTCGCCGAAACCAGATAGGCGGCCAACTCCCGCCCGGCCAGGGTGCCATCGGGAAAGTCCCACAGCGGGGCCTCCCCCGCGATCGGCTTGTACACACAGTGCACCTGGCGCTCGCCGAGCGTGGCCTCACACAGGAAGGTGGCGTTGCTCGCGGAGCGGATGCGCCCCAGGACGGTCAGTTCACCGTCGCGCAACAGCTCGCCGAGCCCGTCCTGCTCCCCGGTGGGATCAGTCGTCGGCGTCATCGTCGTCGGACCCCGTCCAGGCGCCGCGCCGGTAACCATTGGTACGCACGCAGATGTGCCCCTCGGGATCGAGAGGTTCGTCACACAATGGGCAAGGCGGTCGGCCCGCGGAGATGACGCGGTTGGAGCGCGCGGCGAACTGCTGCGCCGATTCCGGGGTCAGGAAGACCCGCACCGCGTCGGGCCCGTCCTCGGCGTCGTCGAGCACCACCGAGGCGTCGAACTCCGTCTCCGACACCGCAAGCAGCTCGACCACGACGGTCTGCGACTCGGAATCCCAACCCAGTCCCATCGTGCCGACGCGGAACTCGGCGTCGACCGGAGTGATCAACGGGCTCAGATCCTCGACGTCACCGGTATCGGGCGGAATCGGGGTGCCGAACCGGCGATTGATCTCCAGCAGCAGTGCTTCGATGCGTTCGGCGAGCACGGCGACCTGCTGCTTCTCCAAGATCACCGAGACGATCCGCTTGTCGTGCACGGCCTGGAGATAGAACGTTCGATTTCCCGGCTGCCCGACGGTCCCGGCCACGAAGCGGTCGGGTGAGCGGAAGACGTGAATCGAACGGGTCATGGCAGGTTCCAAAATACCGGTAGAGCCACCGCTGTCGTAATCCCAGCGGCGGGGCGCTCAGTCAGTCGTCCCACCGACGACCGCATCCCCAGTCGGCTCCGGCTTGGCGGTCAACGCCCCCGTCAGCGCGGCTCCGGTGTGATTGACGTGCATGACGAACGGGCGCACCGCCGTGTAACGGATCACGCTCATCGACGCCGGGTCGGCGGTGATGCGTTGAAAACTGTCCAGGTGCGTGCCCAGCGCGTCGGCCACGATCGCCTTGATGACGTCGCCGTGCGTGCACGCCACCCACAGCGCGTCGCCGCCGTGGGCCTCGGCCAGTCGGCGGTCGTGATCGCGCACGGCCGCCACCGCGCGCGCCTGTACTTGGGCCAGGCCCTCCCCGTTCGGAAAGATTGCGGCGCTGGGCTGTTGCTGAACCACGGCCCACAGCGGTTCCTTGACCAGTTCGCCGATCTTTCGGCCGGTCCACTCCCCGTAGTCGACCTCCGAGAGCCGTTCCTCGACGATGGGTTCCAGGCCGAGGGCGGCCGCCAGCGGCGCCACCGTGAGCTCGCACCGCAGCAGCGGCGAACGCACGATCGCCTTGACGGGCAGTTCACCGATGCGCTGGACCACCGAGTCGGCCTGTTGGCGGCCCTTGTCGTCGAGCTCGACGCCCTCGGAGCGGCCGGCGAGGGTGTGCGCGGTGTTCGAGGTGGAGCGGCCGTGCCGCAACAGGATGACGGTCACGAGGCGGCCAGCACCCCCGTGCCCAGCAGCACCAACAGGACCGCACCGAGCGCCACCCGGTAGCCGACGAACCAGTACATGCCGTGGCGCACCAGGAAGGTCAGGAACCACGCGATGGCCGCGTATCCGATGACGAAGGCGATGAGCGTGCCGACCAGCAGTTGCAGCCCGGTCGCACTCTGCCCCACGCCTTCGGGGTGGAAGGCATCCGGAAGCGAGAACAGCCCGGACGCCAGCACCGCGGGGATGGCGAGCAGGAACCCGAAGCGAGCGGCCGCCGCCCGCTCCTGACCGAGGAACAACCCGGCGCTGATGGTGGCGCCGGACCGGGACACGCCCGGAATCAGGGCCAGGCATTGCGCGGTGCCGATGATGAGGCTGTCGCGCCAGGTGAACTGCTCGATGGGGCGAGTCTGCTTGCCGTAGTACTCGGCGGCGGCGATCACCGCGGAGAAGACGATCATGGCGGTCGCGATGATCCACAGGTTGCGCACGTCTCCGCGGATGTAGTGCTTGAACGCCAGCCCGGCCGCTCCGATGGGGATGGTGCCGATGATCACCCACCACCCCAGCCAGTAGTCGGTGCCGCGTTTCTCAGCGTCGAAGAGCCCGCGGAACCACGCGGTGAGGATTCGTGCGATGTCGCGGGCGAAGAAGATCAGCACCGCGAGCTCGGTGCCGATCTGGATGACGGCGGTGAACGACGCGCCGGCATCGCTGCCGAAGAAGGCCTGGGAGACGATCGCGAGGTGAGCGGACGACGACACCGGCAGGAATTCGGTCAGCCCCTGGACTACCGACAACACGACTACCTGCAACCACGACACGTCCGTCACGCCGACGACCGTACCGTGGGGGGCGGCTAGCGGCCGGGGCGCGGCACCGGGCGCGCGTCGGCCACGGCGTCGCGTACGACGGCCGCCAGACTTCGTTCGTCGGTGACGTCGACGTGGGCCAGTCCACGGGTGGCGACGGCCACGACGTCCTCGGCGTGCGGCACCGGTCCGGCCAGCCTGGGCCGGTAGAGCTCGACGAGGAGCGTCCGCTTGTCGACGTGGAAGGAGAACGTCCGTCCGTCGCCGACCTTGCCGAAACCGCTGGCATGTAGTCCGGTCGAGATGTCTTCGATCTCGAACTGCTCGCCTGCCACGTCCCTGTCCGCCGTGAGGGTCATTTCCGCACCATACCTTCGAGTAGGTATCCGGGCGTGCCTAAACTGGCCATTCGATTGCCCGCGCCCGACGTTCGAGAGCCACCTTTGCCCCTACCTGCAAAACCCGTCAGTTGCCTAGTTCACGGCGTCCTGGCGCTCGTGATGATCGTTGCTGCCGGGGCGTGTTCGAAGAACCCGGCGAACCCGGCGCCACCCACCATCGCCCCCGCTTCGGCTGCCCTGTCCCCACCGGTCACGACCCCCGTCGACGGGGACGTTCGGCCGCTGACCGGGCCGGCCCAGAGCAGCGCGTTCGACGAGACCACGAAGTCATTGGTGGTGTTGCTGGGCGCCCCCGACGCGGCCTCGACGATCGCCATCGTCCCGGCCGCCGGGCGAACTCGCACCGTCACGCTTCCCGGCCCCGCCTCTGCCGTGGCGGTCGACGGCAAGGGTGCGGTCTATCTGGCCAAGCGGGGCGGATACTTCCGACTGGACGTCACGCGCGGCACCGTCGAGGACGTCGACGTGGTCGATCGGGCGGACACGCACTTCAGCGCAATCGCGCTGCGGGCCGACGGCCGGGTGGTGCTCGGTAGCTCCGACGGTGGGGTTTACACCATCGGCGCCGATCACACCGTGAACGCCCAACTGAAGATCTTCGCCCACGTCGATGCCCTCGTGGCACGGGGAGACACGGTGTTCGTCCTCGATCGGGCCCAGACGTCGGTGACCACCGTCGCACCCGGGGGCACTCAGGCCCAGCACGCGTTGCGGGCCGGTACGGGAGCCACCAGCATGGCCCTGGACTCCGCAGGACGGGTACTGGTGACCGACACCCGCGGCGACCAGCTGTTGGTGTTCGGCTCCGACCCACTGATCCTGCGCCAGCAGTTCCCGGTGCCCGGGGCGCCCTACGGGGTGGTGGGCTCGCCCGGGTTGGCCTGGGTGTCGCAGACCGCAACGAACAGCGTGGTTGGTTACGATCTGGCGACCGGCATTCCCGTGGAAAAGGTGCGCTATCGAACCGTGCAGCAACCGAACTCTCTGGCCTTCGACGATGAGACCGGCACCCTGTACGTGGTGTCGGGCTCGGGAGCGGGCGTCCAAGTGATCGCGGGGGCGGGACGACGGCCATGACCGCCATCCAACCAGGCCGGATGCCTGCGGGCTGGGAGGGCGACCTGTCCGACGAATACGAGTGGGTGCCGCTGCGGCTGCCACCCGACGTCACTCGGCTCTCGGCTTCCATCCGGTTGTCGATCGAGGCCGAGTACCGCGGCTGGGAACTCACCCGAGTCCGGCTCTACACCGACGGAAGTCGTCGGGTCTTGTTGCGCCGCAAGAAGATCAGTACCGACCGGCCGACCGTCGATCAGCCCGCGATGTGATGGCGGCCAACTCCTGATGTATCCCCTGCTGAGCAAGCTTCTGTTCCTGGTGCCACCCGAGCGCATCCACACCTGGGTGTTCGCGCTGTTCCGAGTCGTCACCGCACCGGCCCCGCTGCGGCGCGCCCTGGCGCGCTGGCTCGCCCCGCACGACCCGCTGCTGTCCTCGACCGTGTTCGGCCGCCTCTTCCCCGGCCCACTCGGGCTGGCCGCCGGGTTCGACAAGGACGGCACGGGCCTGAATGCCTGGGGCGCGTTGGGTTTCGGATACGCCGAGATCGGGACCGTGACGGCCGCGGCTCAACCGGGCAACCCGAAGCCCAGAATGTTTCGGTTGCCCGCCGACCATGCACTGCTCAACCGGATGGGCTTCAACAACCACGGGGCGGCCGCGCTCGCCCAGCGGCTGGCCCGCCACAGCTCCGAGGTGCCGATCGCGGTGAACATCGGCAAGACGAAGGTGACGCCGGCCGAACACGCCGTCGCCGACTATGCCGAGAGCGCAGCGCTGGTGGGTCCGTTGGCCGCCTTCCTGGTGGTCAACGTCAGTTCGCCGAATACGCCGGGGCTGCGCGACCTGCAGGCCGTCGAATCGCTGCGGCCCATCCTGGCCGCGGTCCGCGCCGCGACGACGACGCCGGTGCTCGTCAAGATCGCACCCGACCTCTCCGATTCCGACATCGACGACATCGCCGACCTCGCCGTCGAACTCGGGCTCGCCGGCATCGTCGCGACCAACACGACCATCTCGCGCGCCGGGCTGGTGACCCCCGGAGTGGACGAGCTCGGCCCCGGTGGCATCTCCGGACGCCCGGTGGCGCAGCGCTCGGCAGAGGTGCTGCGCAGGCTCCACCGCAGGGTGGGCGACCGGCTGGTGCTCATCAGCGTCGGGGGCATCGAAACCGTGGACGACGCCTGGGACCGCATCACCTCCGGCGCCTCGCTGCTGCAGGGCTACACCGGCTTCATCTACGGCGGTGGGTTGTGGGCCAAGCACATCCACGACGGCCTGGCCCAGCGCCTCCGCCAGGGCGGCTTCGCCTCACTGGCGGACGCGGTGGGTTCGGCCGCGCGCTGAACAGCTACTTCTGCTCGTAGGTGCCGTAGATGACCGCGCGGGCGATCGCATGGCTGAACAGGTTGAAGCCTAGGTAGGCGGGGGTGGCACCCTCGGGCAGGTCGAGCTTCTCGACGTCGACGGCGTGCACCGCGATGAAGTAGCGGTGCGGCCCGTGACCGGCGGGCGGAGCGGCGCCGAGGTAGCGCTTGAGGCCCGCGTCATTGGCCAACGTGATCGCGTCGCCCGGGAAGCCCTGCTGACTACCGTCGCCGACGCCGGCGGGCAGCTCCGTCACGGTCGCGGGCAGGTTGGCCACCGCCCAGTGCCAAAAGCCGGATCCCGTCGGTGCATCCGGGTCGTAGACGGTGACCACGAAGCTGCGCGTCTGCTCCGGGAAGCCCGACCAGCTCAGCTGCGGAGAGATGTCGGCCCCGCCCGCACCCATGATGCCGCTGACCTGATCGTTGCCCAGCGGCTGGCCATTGGCGACCGACTCGGAGGTCAGGGTGAACGTCGGAAGTTGCGGCAAGTTGTCGTACGGGGTGGTCATGTTTCGTCCTTTCGAGGATCAACAATTGACGAGAAAGTGCTCGAGTACCTCGGTACCGAA
>JAHFVB010000239.1 GCA_023264755.1 Mycobacterium sp.
GAAGCGGCGCACCTGGCCCAATGGCCAGATCACCCACGACGAGCTTCGGCCGCTGAAGACGGTGGCCGCCCGGATGCCGTGCGAGTACGAGAACCCTGGCGTCTTCCGACCCGGCCGGCCGCTGGTTCAGGGCATGCGGGTGGCGTTGTCGGCGGAGGTGGAGCACACCTACGAGGAACTCATCGAGCGCATTCTGCACGCCGGGCTGTCCTATGCCGAGACCATCGATCAGCAGACCTCCCTGGTGCTGTGCAACGAGCCCAAGCCCGAGCAGGGCAAGGGTTACCAGGCCGCCGAGCTGGGCCTCCCGCTGGTCGAGGACGCCGAGTTCCTGCGGCTCGTGGAGCACGTGCTGGGCGGCAAGGACCTCGAGCAGTTCAGCGACCCGACGCTCGCCGGGGACCAGTTCACGCTCTTCTAGGCGCGCCAAGCGCGCGGCGAGACGCCGTACGTCCTGCGGAACAGCCGGGCGAAGTATCCGGCGTCCTCGATGCCGACGCGGCGGGCGACCTCGGCGATCGGAAGGTCAGTGGTGCCGAGCAGTGCGCTGGCTTCGGCCATGCGGCGTTCGATGATCCACTCGCCGACGGTTCGGCCGGTGCGGCGCCGGACGACGGTGGTCAGGTGCCCGGCAGACAGGCCCACCTCGTCGGCGACGTCCTTGAGCGAAAGCGGTCGGTCGACATGGCGTTCGATCATTGCGAACACGTCGGCGATCAGGGGTTCGCCGCTGCGACGCAGGTCGCCCACGACGTCGTCGGTCATGCGCGCGAGGTCGATCAACAGCAGCGTCAGGTGAGCCAGCGCGGCTTGCCGGTAGCCCTCCCGACGCCCGAGGAGCTCGGCTTCGATCGACTCGATCATGTTGTTCCAGAACGGCTTTCGAGACTCTGACACGTGCAGCTGGAGCAGCCCACCCGTTCCGTCGTGCAGGAACGGGAACAACAGCGGGTGGCTGCGCCAGGTGGGCCACGGCGAACGCGCCCCCTCACCCAATGCGGCGGGGTCGAAGCACACCGCGATGGCCTCGTCGAGCCCGTCGACTCGAGCCGGATCGATGGGTTCGCCGGCGGCCACCACGTACACGGATCCGCGCCGGGGCAGGTAGGTCAGCAGCGGAAAGTCGTGGATGTGACGGCCTTTGTCGGGTACGCCGTCGGGGCCCAGTCGGAGCACGGAGACCGGCGGGGTGACCGGTCCGCCCGCATAGTCGTAGACCGGGACGCCGGACCGATGGCGAACCAGCCGAACCTGCTCGATCATGACCCGAAGATAGTCCAACTATGACCGAAGATCACCCAACATGGCTGTTGAGTGCACTGCCACCATGGAGCTATGACCAAAGATCATCCGCAATCGGTGACCCAGACGTGGCACAACCGACACGACTACCTGCCAGCGGCCGGGCACGACATCCTGCTGCCCGGCTATGACCTCTTGGTTCGCGTACTCGGCATGCGGCCCGCCTACGAGCAGCTGGTGGCCGAAGCCGAACTCTTCGACGGCGCCCGGGTGCTGGAAATCGGGTGCGGCACGGGAAACGTCGCGATGACGGCCAAGCGCCTCAGCCCCGGGGCGGTACTCACCGGCGTGGATCCCGATCCGCGGGCCTTGGCCAGGGCGCGCCGGAAGGCCCGCAACGTCGCCGGTGTTCGGTTCGAGCCGGGATATGCGCAGCAACTGGCATTTCCGGACGGATCGTTCGACCGGGTGCTGTCGTCGATGATGCTGCATCATCTGGATCCGGAGGTGAAGGCGGCGGCGGTGGCCGAGGCGTTCCGGGTACTGCGGCCAGGTGGCAGCCTGCACATCGTCGATGTCGTGGGTGACCGCGTGGCCGTCGCGCATGGGGCTGACGAGATCCCGCAGATATTGCGCAGCAACGGCTTCGAAGCCTCAGAGCTCGCCAGGCGGCGGTTGCGCTTCGTCGGGCCGGTCGCGTTCTATCGGGGTGTTCGCCCGGCCTGAAGCCCGATCAGCCCGGCCTGAAGCCCGATCAGCCCGGCCTGAAGCCCGATCAGCCCGGCGGGGGCGGACCCCGCCGGGCTGATGGCGTGGCTTCGAGCGAAACTAGCTCAGCGCCTTGGCCTTCAGTGCTTCGTATTCGCCCTGCGAGATGGTGCCCGCGTCGAGCAGTTCCTTGGCGTGCGCGATCTCCTCGGCAGGCGACCGTCCGGCGGCCTGCCGGATGTACTCGTCGGTCTGCTGCTTGGCGGCGACGGCAGCCTCGTGGGCCCGCACGGACATGCCCTGGCCGCGGAAGATCAGGTAGATCAGCGCGGTGAACCAGGGGAGCAGGAACAGGAAGACGACCCAGACGGCCTTGACGACGCCGGAGGTCTTGTGGTCACGCCAGAAGAGGTCGGTGAGGATTTGGAACAACACCAACAGGTAGGCGACCCACGCGAAGATGATCAGAAAGTGCCACAGGAAGTCCCATGTCGAGCCCCAGTTCACGGCTACTCCTCAAGGTCTGGAATGTGCGCCATTTGACGCAGTGGTCAGTTTAGCTGCGGGCGGCACGATTCACGGCCGAGACGACGGCTCTGAGTGAGGCGGTCGTGATGGACGTCGCGATGCCGACTCCCCACACCGTCTTGCCGGCGACCGCCGCTTCTACGTAGGCCGCAGCCTGCGCCTCCTCGCCCGAGGACATCGCATGCTCGGAGTAGTCGAGCACCGAGACGTCGAACCCGACTGGCCCGATGGCGTCGACGAACGCGGCCAGTGGACCGTTGCCCGCGCCGACGATCTCCCGCTCGACGCCGTCGACCAACACCATCGCGGTGATGGTGTCGGTGCCACCGTCGACCTCGGCCGCGTCGACCTTCTGCCGGATGCGCTCCAGGGGCCGGATCGGGGCCAGGTACTCGTCGGCGAAGACGTCCCACATCTCCTTGGGTGACACCTCGCCGCCCTCGCCGTCGGTGATCTTTTGGATCGCCTGACTGAACTCGATCTGCAGCCGACGCGGCAGCGCCAGGCCGTGATCGGCCTTCATGATGTAGGCGACGCCGCCCTTGCCGGACTGCGAGTTCACCCGGATCACGGCTTCGTAGGTGCGGCCGACGTCCTTGGGGTCGATCGGCAGATACGGCACCTGCCACAGGATTTCGTCGACGTCGGTGTCCGCCTCGTCGGCGGAGACCTTCATGGCGTCCAGCCCCTTGTTGATCGCGTCCTGGTGGCTGCCGGAGAACGCGGTGTACACCAAATCGCCTCCGTACGGATGCCTTTCGTGCACGGGCAGCTGGTTGCAGTACTCGACCGTGCGGCGGATCTCGTCGATGTTGGAGAAGTCGATCTGGGGGTCGACGCCCCGGCTGAACAGGTTCAGGCCCAGCGTCACCAGGCAGACGTTGCCGGTGCGCTCGCCATTGCCGAACAGGCAACCCTCGATCCGGTCGGCGCCGGCCTGGTAGCCCAACTCGGCTGCGGCGACGGCCGTTCCGCGGTCGTTGTGCGGGTGCAGGCTCAGGATGATCGAATCCCGCCGAGCCAGGTTGCGGCTCATCCACTCGATCGAGTCGGCGTACACGTTGGGGGTGGCCATCTCGACGGTCGCAGGCAGGTTGAAGATGATCGGCCATTCCGGCGTCGGCTGGATCACATCGGCGACGGCGTCGCACACCTCCTTGGCGTACTCCAGCTCGGTGCCGGTATAGGACTCCGGGGAGTACTCGAAACGCCATTGCGTGCCAGGGTGTTTCGCAGCCTCGGCGACGCACATCCTGGCGCCGTCGGTGGCGATGGCCTTGACCGCCTCGCGGTCGGCGCGGAACACCACGCGACGCTGCAGGATCGACGTCGAGTTGTAGAAGTGGACGATCGCCTTCGGTGCACCGGAGCACGCCTCGAACGTCCGCTCGATCAGTTCGGGCCGGCACTGGGTCAGCACCTGGATCGTGACGTCGTCGGGGATGGCGCCCTGCTCGATGATCTCGCGGACGAAGTCGTAGTCGGTTTGGCTGGCCGACGGGAAGCCGACCTCGATCTCCTTGTAGCCCATCCGGACCAGCAGGTCGAACATGCGGCGCTTGCGCTCGGGGCTCATCGGGTCGATCAGCGCCTGGTTGCCGTCGCGCAGGTCGACGGCGCACCACATCGGCGCGGTGTCGACGACCTTGTCCGGCCAGGTGCGGTCGAAGGGTGCCGACGGTGCTCCGCCGGGAACTTCGGAAGCGAAGCTGCGGTAGCGGTTGACGGGCATCGAGGTACCACGCTGGGTGTTCCAGGCGGGCTGGCCGGGGTTGCGCTCACCGGCGGGGATGGAGATGGTTCGCACCGAGCTGTACGCGTCGGGCGAAGATGAGGCGGGGGAAGTGGGGTGGTTCACGGTTCTTGCTCCGGACTACTGGGTGGGACCTTTGGGAAGGTCGACCGGCGCAACACGAACCCCCGCGACGGGAGGCCGGTCTAGATCAGACCCCGTCGCGGCATCCGAGGAGGAGCAGCCGCTGCACGTTGGCCACTCTACTCCGCGATGGCGCAGCGCCAAAACCCCGGTCGAATCAGGCCCGGCCAGCGGTGATGATCATGTCGATCATCCAGACCAGCACGTCGGCCGCCTGCTCGGACTCCAGGTGGCCGAGCACTGCGCCTTCGTCGTTGGGGTCGATCAGGGCGAACGTCGATCCGTCGATGCTCGGGGCCACCCACAGTCGCGCCATGCCGTGCACCTTGAGCCGCTCGACGAAGGCGCGTTCGTCGGCTTCGTCGAGCGAGGTGACCCATTCGACCCCGGGATGGTCCCCGCCGAGGCCCGAGCCCGCGGTTCCCCCACCGAGGCGGGCGTGTTCCCGCGACGCCGCGAGCCGCGCGATCAGCTCGGCTGCGGTGACGGCGGCCCGATGGGTCGGCAACCCGCCGATGCGGTGCCAGCCTTCGCCGACGTCGGCGGCGAGGTGGAACGCCGAGTGGTCGACGGCGCCCACGATGACGAGTCCGATGTCGGTGTGTCGGTCGCTGTCGCTGTCCTTGACCCCGAGGTACCACTGGCCGATCGTGGCCTGGTCATCGCTCATCACCTAGTCCCGGGGATCCCTAGACCTGTGAATCGGGGAAGGCGATCACCGAGAGGAATCGGATGGGCAGCTGCACGAGATCGACTGGGCCGTGGGCGCCTTCGCCGTCGAGCTGCAACGAGTCGCCGGGGTGCATGCGATAGATCGACCTGCTGTGGCCGTAGTCCATCACCCCTTCGAGCATGTAGATGAACTCGGTGCCGGGGTGCTGGAACAGCGGGTAGGTGGTGCTCTTCGCCGACAGGGTGACGTGGAGGCATTCGAGCCGTTTGTGCTCGCCGCGCAGCGAGCCCAGCAGTTGGTACTCGTGGCCTTCCTTGGTGCCGTTGCGGACGATCTGCGCGCCCGTGCCCTCCTTGACGAAGGCGGCCGGCCGCTCGACGTCGGCGCCGCGGAACAGGCTGGTGACGGGTACGTCGAAACCCTTGGCCAGCAGCGCCAGCGTGGACAGGCTGCAGGAGGTCTGCGCATTCTCGATCTTGCTCATCATCGCCTTGGAGATGCCGACGCGGTCGGCCATGTCGGCGACGGTGAGCCCCTGCTGCAGGCGGAGCTGCCGGACGTTGCGCCCGATGGCGGCCTCGAGCTCGACCTCGTCGACGGGTTCGCGGGGGTCGCGATCGCGGGCGGTGCCGGACTTGTTGCGCAGCAGCGGACCGGGATCGTCTGGGGTGGCCATCGGATCCTGTTTAGCGCATCTCGCCCGCGCCGACATACGGATACGGCGTCTTGAGCAGATCACCGGTGGCGAACCGGGAGAGCAGGAAGTCGGTTTCGGGGATCCGCGAATCGCTGCTGTGCCCGTCGAGCACCAGGTCGGCCACCAGCCGACCCACCGCGGGGGCGATCTTGAAGCCGTGCCCGCTGAAGCCGGCGGCCACCACCAGCCCGTCCAGCCCGGTGTGCGAGATGACGGGGTTCCAGTCCGGCGTGATGTCGTAGCAGCCGGCGTAGCTGCCGGTGATTGCGGCGTCGGCGAATCCGGGGAAGCGCGTGCCGACCCGGTCGATGGTGAGGTCGACGAAGTCCTCGGTAGCGCGGTTGAGATAGTCGTCGGGGTCGGCGTCCTGCACGTGGGACAGGTCGCTGTTGCCGAAGAGCACCTCGCCGTTGGGCTCCGGCCGGATGTATTGCAAGGAAACCAGATCGGAGAAGACCGGCAGCCGGTTGACGGCCTCCTTGGGCACTCCGGGGGAGATCATGACCAGCTGCTCGCGCACCACGCGGATGGGTACGTCGACGCCGTAGGGCGCCAGCAGCGGTTTGGTCCACACCCCCGTCGCGACCACCACGGTGCCTGCCGATACGTCGCTGCCGTCGGACAGCCGCACGCCCGTCACCCGGTCGCCGTCGAGCAGCAGCCCCGTCATGGCGGTGCCCTGGCGGACGCGTACCCCGGCGGCGCGGGCCGAGACCGCGAACGCCTGCGCGGTTTGGTAGGCGTCGCCGAACCCGCCGCGCGGCTCGTACGCGAAGGCGGCGAACGGGGCGAGGTCGGCGAACGGCCACATCTTGGCTACCTCGGCGGGGTCGAGTTCCTCGGTCTCGACGCCGACGGCGCGCTGGGCGGCCAGGCTCTTGCGCAGGGAATCGACGTTGGGCTCACCCACTCCCACCACGTAGCCGTTCTGCCGGAAGCCGATGTCGTGGCCGAAAAGATCCTCGGCGTGCTCGAAGACGTCCAGCCCGACGGTGGCCATCGCCGCCAGCGAGCTCACCCCGTAGTGGCACCGCACGATGCCGGACGACTTGCCGGTCATTCCCGATCCGACGGTGTTGCGTTCGACGACGAGCACGTCGGTCACCCCGCGGCCGGCCAGCGCCCAGGCCGTCGCCGCGCCTTCGAGGCCGCCGCCGACGATGACGACGTCGGCCGACTCGGTCATGGATTGCGCCCCGAACGCTGCGCCGAACGTGATGCCACTGCGAGATTTCGCGCGGATTCTCGCAGTGGCATCACGTTCGGTGGAATGCCTGCCGCCGTTACGTTCGGTGGAATGCCTGCCGCCGCCACGTTCGGTGAGGCGCCGATGGACCCGCGTGCCGTCACGGGCGAGACCCCGGAATCCAGTCGGTGCCTGCCAGCGGCACCCGCGCCATGGCGGCGGCTTCGATGGTCACGGCCACCAGGTCCTCGGGTTCGAGATGACGTACGTGGGACTTCCCGCAGGCCCGTGCGATGGTTTGCGCCTCCATGGTCAACACCCGCAGGTAGTTGGCCAGCCGCCGGCCACCCTCCACCGGATCGAACCGGGCGGCCAGTTCGGGATTCTGGGTACTGATGCCCGCGGGGTCGGTGCCGTCCTGGAAGTCGTCGAAGAAACCCGCTGCGCTGCCGAGCTTCTCGTACTCGGCGGCATAGCGCGGGTGGTTGTCTCCCAGCGCGATCAGCGCAGCGGTACCGATGGCGACGGCGTCGGCACCCAACGCCATCGCCTTCGCGACGTCGGCCCCGGTACGGATGCCACCGGAGACGATCAGCTGCACGCCGTCGCGGTGCACGCCCAGTTCGGACAGGGCCTGCACGGCCTGCGGAACGGCCGCCAGCGTCGGGATCCCGACGTGCTCGATGAACACGTCCTGGGTCGCCGCGGTGCCACCCTGCATGCC
>JAHFVB010000611.1 GCA_023264755.1 Mycobacterium sp.
CCGTCGGCATGGGCTCGACCCGGCAGACGTGCCGGCGGTAGAACTCCATGGTCGCGGCGAGGTACTCCGGGTCCGAGACGGTGCCCGCCGCTTCGTGCCGGTCCAGCGCGGCCTGGGTTTCGGCCGGCAGCTGCGCGCGCAGGGTGGTGGCGGCCTGGACCCACAGTTCCATCGACGCAGGGGAGTTGCAGATCGACAGGGAGACCAAGCCCTCGGGTTGGCGGACGGCGAGCTCGGCGCCGAGCATTCCGCCCCAGGACTGGCCCAGTACGTGGTACCGGTCGATGCCCAGTTCGGTTCGGACGGCGTGAAACTCGTCGACGAACAATTGTGGCGTCCAGAACTCGCGGGGCGCGTCGGGCAGGTGGGTGCTGCGGCCGCAGCCGAGTTGGTCGTAGTGGATGACCTGGCGTCCGGTTTCGTCGGCGAGGGCGGCGATGTTGCGGACGTAGTCGTGCGCCATCCCGGGTCCGCCGTGAAGCACGAACAGCGGGTAGGTCGCCGGCCCGAGCTGCTCCGGGTTGGTGACTTGGACCCAGGTCTCGAAGTTCCGGAACGGAACGGTGCGGGTGTGGACGACGGACATGGAGCTCAGAATGGACCCGCAATGGTCTCACTGCAAGACCATTTTGAGGAATTAACATTCCCGTATCGAGGGAGGGATCGCGCGGATGGCCGAGGACGTCGCCGAACCACTGGCAGGGCTGCTAGCCCGTCAGTTGACGATGCCGTCGCGGGTCGACGAGATCACCGACCGACTCGTCACGGCCATCGCCATCGGCGAATACCTGCCCGGCGCCCGGTTGCCCGTCGAACGGGAACTCGCCGCCGCCCTGGGAGTGGGGCGGATGACGGTGCGCGCCGCGCTGGCCCGCCTGGTCGAACGGGGACTGCTGGAGACCCGCCGAGGCCGCGGGGGCGGTTCCTACGTCGTCGACCAGTGGCCCGAGTCCTCCACCGACGCAGTCCGGCGCACGCTCACGATGCGACTCGGCGAGCTCCGCGACCGGTGCGACGCCATCTGTCGGCTACACGGCGCCGTGTGTCGGGCCGCGGCCGAGGCCAGGACCCCGGCCGACGTGACCGACCTGCGGGCCGCGCTGGAGGAGTTCCGGGCCGCCAGCAGCGGGCTGGCGGCCCAACAGGCCGACAGTCGACTGCACCTCGCGATCATGGACGCGGCCCACAACCCGGTGCTCAAGGGCGTGCTCGTCGACCTCGAGGCGTCCATCAGCATCGGCGCGCCCGCCCACCTGTGGGGCGAGCCGTCGACAATGCATCAGATGGAAGTGCGGTCACTTCACGAGCACGAGCACCTGGTCGACGCCATCGCCGCAGGCGACGCCGATCGGGCCGACGCACTGGCCCGTGCACACGTAGGGATCGACTTCGAGCACATCGCCACGGCGATGCGGCGCGCAGGCGTACTCGTCGACTGACCACCCGGCACTAAGGGGCACGCGCCCCGAGCGGGTAGCCTTGACGCCCGTGAGCACCAGCGGAATCGACGTCAGCGCACGCGTGGGCACCGTGCTGACTGCCATGGTGACGCCGTTCGGCCCGGACGGCTCCCTCGATGTGGCCACCGCGAAGAAGCTAGCCAATCATCTGGTGGACTCGGGTTGCGACGGATTGGTGGTCTCCGGCACCACCGGGGAGTCGCCGACCACCACCGACGACGAGAAGATCGCGCTGCTCGGAGCGGTGCTCGAAGCAGTCGGTGACCGGGCACGAGTGATCGCCGGAGCGGGCTCCTACGACACCGCGCACAGCGTGCACCTGGCCAAGGCCTGCGCAGCCGAGGGGGCGCACGGGCTGCTGGTCGTGACGCCGTACTACTCCCGGCCGCCCCAGGCCGGACTGGTGGCGCACTTCACCGCCGTCGCCGATGCCACCGAACTTCCCGTCGTGCTCTACGACATCCCACCCCGTTCGGTGGTGCCCATCGAATGGGACACCGTCCGCAAGGTGGCCACGCACCCCAACATCGTCGCCATCAAGGACGCCAAGGGCGACCTGCACGGCGGCGCCATGATCATGGCCGAGACCGGGCTCGCCTACTACTCCGGCGATGACGCCTTGAACTTGCCGTGGCTAGCCATGGGCGCAACGGGATTCATCAGCGTCTGGGGCCACGTCGCCGCAAGTCAATTACGAAACATGTTGTCGGCATTCACCTCCGGTGACGTAGCCACCGCACGCAAGTGCCACGTGACGCTCGGCGCGCTCAACGACGCCCAGAACCGCCTCGGCGGCGTCACGATGGCCAAGGAGGGACTTCGGTTGTTAGGCATCGAGACCGGTGATCCGCGGCTGCCGCAGATTCCGGCCACCCCAGAACAGGTCCGGGCCCTGGCCGCGGACATGCGCGCCGCGGGCGTGCTCCAATGAACGCCTCCGCCGGGGCTCCAGCCCCGACCGCTGCATCGTCGACGGCGCCGCTAGTGCCGCCCGGCCCCCTGGCTCCCGGGGGGCTGCGGGTGACCGCGCTCGGTGGCATCGGCGAAATCGGCCGCAACATGACGGTTTTCGAGCACCTCGGCCGACTGCTGATCATCGACTGCGGAGTGCTGTTCCCGGGCCATGACGAGCCTGGCGTCGACCTCATCCTCCCGGATCTGCGCCACGTCGAGAATCGCCTCGAC